>JAAYZM010000014.1 GCA_012514835.1 Actinomycetales bacterium | reverse complement strand
CCCCCGCAACCCCGGGGGTGTAAGCCTTGGCAAGGTCCGCGCGGTCCTCGAGCGGGACACGCGAGGCGACCTCGAGCTTTCCCCCGCGGTGCAGCGCGAAGGTCTCGCGCCAGAACGGGGTGTCGAGTGTCACGTGGGTGCTGCTCACGGCGTCCTCTCCGTGGGACCGCCCGTGCACTCCGCACGGTATCGCCGCCTCGTTGCATGCGATTGCGCACGGCCTCACTAGCCGAAAGTGTGCCACGCGACAATTCGGAATGCAATCCTTTGCAGCCGCTCGTCGCGCCCGAGCGGTGTGCCGTGCGTCACACCCTGTCGAGCACCGCGACGCACTCCACGTGATGGGTCATCGGGAACAGGTCGAACGCCCGCACGGCACCGAGCGCGAACCCGTGACCGTGCAGGTACGCGACGTCGCGCGCGAGCGCGGCGGGGTCGCACGCGACGTACACGACGCGGCGCGCACCGCTCGCGGCCACCGCGGCGACCACGGTGCGTCCCGCACCCTGGCGAGGCGGATCGAGGACGACGACGTCGGCCGCGAGGCGGCCCGCGCTCCCCGCGAGGGTCCGAGCGACCTCGCCCTCCTCGAGCGTCACGTGCCCGAGCCCGTGCACGTTGCGCCGTGCGTCCTTCACCGCACGCGCGTCACCCTCGACGGCGAGGACCGAGCCCGCGGGTCCGACGGCGTGCGCGAGCGGCACCGTGAGCAGACCAGCCCCCGAGTACAGGTCGACCACCCGCGCCCCGTCCACGTCGCCCACGGCGTCGAGCACCGAAGCGACCAGGACCCCAGGAGCATCGCGGTGCACCTGCCAGAACCCCCGGCCCGCCACGCGGTACCGGTGCTCCGCCTCACCCACGCGGACCACCTCGGTCACGGACGTCCGGGCGTTGGGTCGGGTGTCCGGCTTCCCCCCGCGGAAGGGCACCCCGTCCACGAGCACGAGCGGCTCGCCCGTGCTCGGCGCGACCGCCTCGAGCCGGGTCCCCCGCGGCCAGCGCCGGGAGAACAGCCCGAGCGGGTCAAGCCCCTCGTGCGCGAGCGGCATCGACTCGAGCGGCACCACGTCGTGCGTGCGCGAGCGCGTCATCCCCGCGCGCCCCGCGTCGTCGACGCTCAGCTCGATCCGGGTGCGCCACGCGAGTCCGCCGCGCGCGTCGTCGCCCGGCGCGGCCTCGACCACCACGTCGCGGTCCACCCCGCCCAGCCGCGAGAGCTGCTCGGTCACCACGGCGGCCTTCCACGCCCGCTGCGCCGGCAGCGCCACGTGGGAGAGCTCTCCCCCGCCCACACCGCCCGGTCCCGCCTCGGGCCACACGGACGGCACGCGGTCGGGCGAGGCCTCGATGACCTCCTCGGCGTCGGCGCGCCAGTAGCGCGCCTCGGGGGCCGCTTCCGTCAGCCGCGCGCGCACGCGCTCACCCGGGAGGGTGTGCCTCACGAACACGACCCGCCCGCGGCCGCCGTCGTCGGGCAGCCGTGCGACGCAGTGCCCCCCGTGCGCGACCGCACCCACCTCGAGCTCGACGATGTCTCCGGTCTCGACCATCCCCCGAATCTAGTCGCGCTGGTAGGGCACGGCCGCCACGATGACACCCGGCACGAACGCGAGCTGCATCTTGATGCGCAGCGTGGACTGGTTGTGCAGCAGGCGTTCCCACCAGCGGCGCACCGCGTACTCCGGGACGTACACGACCACGACGTCGCGCGGACCGGCGCGGCGGATCGAGCGCACGTAGCCCACGAACGGGCGGGCGAGCTCGCGGTACGGCGAGTCCAGGACCTTGAGCGGGACCGGCAGGTCGAGCGCCTCCCAGCGCTCGAGCAGCTCGCGCACCTCGTCGTCGTCGAGGCCCACCGTGACCGCCTCGAGCACGGACGGTCGCGAGGCCCTGGCGTACGCGACGGCCCGCAGCGTGGGCTTGTGCAGGCGCGAGACGAGCACGATCGCGTGCACGCGGCTCGGCAGGGCGCGGGACTCCGCGGGGTCGTCGTCGATCGCGAGCAAGCGGTTGACCCGCGCGTAGTAGCGCTGCACCCACACCATGACGCCGCCTACGGCGAGCATCGCGAGGAGCGTGATCCACGCCCCGTGCGCGAACTTCGTCACGAGGACCACCACGAGCACCGTGCCCGTCATGCCCAGCCCGATCGCGTTGACGACCCGGGCGCGGGCCATGCGGGCACGTTCGCGCGCGACGGGCTCGGTGCGCAGCTCGCGCGTCCAGTGCCGCACCATGCCGAGCTGGCTCAGCGTGAAGGACACGAAGACGCCCACGATGTACAGCTGGATGAGCCGAGTGACGGACGCGTCGAACGCGAGCACGAGGCCCACCGCGGCGGCGCCGAGCGTGAGGATCCCGTTCGAGAACACGAGGCGGTCCCCGCGCGTGTGCAGCTGGCGCGGGAGGTAGCCGTCGCGCGCGAGCACCGAGCCGAGCACCGGGAAGCCGTTGAACGCGGTGTTCGCCGCGAGCACGAGGATGAGCCCGGTGACGACGGTCACGGCGACGGCGAGCCACGGGGCGCCGTCGAACACCGTCCGTGCGAGCTGTCCGAGGACGGGGACCTGGCGGTAGTCCGCGGGCGGCGGCGCGCCGTCGAGGCGCAGCTGCGTCGCGGGGTCCTCGACGTACCGCACTCCCGTGGCGCCCGCGAGCAGGATGATCGACGCGAGGAGGCTCGCCCCGATCGCGCCGAGCAGCCCGAGGGTCGTCGCCGCGTTGCGCGCCTTGGGCTCACGGAAGTTCGGGACCCCGTTGCTGATGGCCTCGACACCCGTGAGCGCAGCACAGCCCGACGCGAACGCGCGCAGCACGAGCAGCCCACCGGCGAGCCCGACGAGGCCCTGGTCGAGCCCCGCCTGCGGCACGATCTCGAACGCAGCGCTCTCCGCCTGCCCGAGCGTGCCCGTGAGGTGCCGCACGGCCCCGACCACGGCCACGAGCCCCGCCCCGAGCATGAACGCGTACGTCGCGAGCGCGAACCCGCGACCGGACTCGCGGATGCCGCGCAGGTTCACGAGCGTGATCACCACGATGATCCCGACCGCGAACCACGTCTCCCGGCCGTGCAGCCACGGGATCGACGCGCCGAAGTAGTGCGCACCCGCGGAGGCCGAGACGGCCACGGTGAGGACGTAGTCGACCAGGAGCGCCGCCCCTGCCGCGACCCCCGCGCGCGGGCCGAGGTTCGTGGTGACGACCTCGTAGTCGCCGCCGCCCGACGGGTAGGCGCGCACGTTCTGCCGGTAGGACGCGACCACGGTGAGGAGCACGACCACGACGGCGAGGCCCACCCACGGCGAGATCGTCACGGCGGTGACACCCGCGAGGGCGAGGGTCAGGAAGATCTCGTCGGGTGCGTACGCGACCGAGGACAGGGCGTCGGACGCGAACACCGGCAGGGCGACCCGCTTGGGGAGCAGCGCGGCGTGCAGCCGCTCGCTGCGCTCGGGCCGTCCGAGGAGGGCCCGCCGCGCGGCGTCGAGGATGTCAGGCACGAAGCCTCACCCTAGGACTCCGGCGCGCCTGTGACCAGCGGTGCACGGTCCGCGCGATCGGCGTACCGTCTCGGTCGTGCACTTCGTCATCATGGGCTGCGGCCGCGTCGGTGCGACGCTCGCCACGTCGCTCGAGGAGTCCGGCCACTCGGTGGCCGTCGTCGACCAGAATCCCGAGGCGTTCCGCCGCCTCCCCGCGGAGTTCGCGGGCCGGAAGGTCACCGGGGTGGGCTTCGACCGCGACACGCTCGTCCAGGCGGGGATCGAGGACGCGTACGCCTTCGCGGCGGTGTCCGACGGCGACAACTCCAACATTCTCGCCGCGCGGGTGGTCCGCGAGACCTACGGGGTGGACCATGTCGTGGCACGCATCTACGACCCGGGCCGGGCCGAGATCTACCAACGGCTCGGCATCCCCACCGTGGCCACCGTGCGCTGGACCGCGGACCAGGTGCTGCGCCGCCTGCTGCCCATGGGTGCGACCCAGGAGTACCTCGACCCGAGCGGACGGGTCGCCCTCGTGCGTGCTGACACGCACGTGACGTGGATCGGCACCCCGCTCGCGCTCATCGAGGAGGAGACCGCGGCGCGGGTCGCGTTCCTCACCCGCGGCGGCACGGCACAGCTCGTCGACGCCGAGGCCGTGCTGCAGGACGGCGACGAGCTGTGCCTGCTCGTCCCGGTCGAACGGCTCGGCAAGGTCGAGCGGATGCTCGCGACGAAGAAGGAGTCCTGATGCGCGTCGTCATCGCCGGGGCGGGCTCGGTGGGTCGCTCGATCGCGCGCGAGCTGCTCGAGTCGGGTCACGAGATCACGCTCATCGACAAGCAGCCCGGCGCGATGCGCGTCGCCCAGGTGGCCGAGGCCCAGTGGCTGCTCGCGGACGCGTGCGAGCTCGCGACGCTGAGCGAGGCCCAGGTCGAGCGGGCCGACGTCGTGGTCGCGGCTACCGGGGACGACAAGGCGAACCTCGTGATCTCGCTCCTGGCACGCACCGAGTACGGCGTGCCGCGCACCGTGGCGCGCGTCAACAACCCCAAGAACGAGTGGATGTTCGACGAGGCGTGGGGCGTGGACGTCGCCGTCTCGACGCCGCGCATCATGACCGCGATGGTCGAGGAGGCCGTCGTCGTCGGCGACCTCGTGAAGATCTTCACGTTCCACCAGTCGCACGCGGACATCCTCGGTGTGACGCTCCCCGAGGGTTCGCCCCTCGCGGGGACGCTCGTGGGTCAGGTGACCTGGCCCGAGGACACCGTGCTCGCGTCGATCGTGCGGGACGGCTCCCCGATCGCACCGAGTCCCGACGACACCCTCGAGGCGGGCGACGAGCTGCTCTTCGTCACGGGCGAGCAGGCTGATCAGGCCGCGCTGCACGGCCTGCTGAACCCTGGACCAGGAGCCACGTCAACCACAGCGTGAGGGCCCACAGGGGGACCCCCATCGCGAGCCGGGCCGTCCCGAGCCACGCGACGTCGTCCGCGAGGTACGCCGGGACCTGGACGGCGAGGCGCGCGCCGAACATCGCGACCCACAGCCACGTGGCCCACCGGTAGCGCTGCCGGTCCCGCACGGCGGCGGGGTCCTTGCGCCACGACGTCCCCGTGCCCTTGAGCAGGCCCACGACCACGCCCACGAGCGGCCAGCCCACGAGGATCGACACGAGGCACACCACGAGGTACACCCCGTTGGTCCACAGGCCGTAGACGAAGTAGTCGCTCGCCTCTCCCGTGCGCCACGCCCAGACCACACCGATCGCGACGCCGACGATCCCGGACGCCGCTTGCGTGATCGGGGTGCGCTGCACGAGCCGGATCACGACGGCGAGCAGCGCGACGCCGAGCGCGCTCACGAGCGCCGGGACCAGCTCGTAGGTCAGCAGGTACACGACCACGAAGACGAGACCCGGGGCCACGGACTCGGCAAGCCCACGCACCCCACCGATCGCGTCGGCGAAGGAGAAGTCCTCCGCGAGGACCACGCGGACCCCGCGGCCAGGTGCCTCGGCGTCGCGCTCGGGCGTGGGCTCAGGTGTGGGCTCGGTCGCGCTCATCCGCGTGCCCGCAGCTCGTAGCGGGGGTTGAAGATCACCCGGGTGCCGTCGAGCTCTGCGACGAGCCCCTCCGCGACCACGTGGCGACCCGCCTCGATCCCGGGGATCTGGCGACGGCCCAGGAACAGCAGCCGGATGGCGCCCGAGCCGTCGTACAGCTCCGCCTCGAAGGCCTGGACCCCGGCGCGGGGCCGCACGGTGACCGAGCGGAGCACGCCCGTGACGCGCACGCGCGAGCGCGGCTCGGCGTCGGCGACGGGCGTGCAGCCCGCCTCGACCACCTCCGAGCGCTCCTCGGCGTCGTCGAGCTCGGTGCGCGACGCGAACGCGCGGTCGAGCACGGCGCGCAGGCTCACCGGATCTCCGTGATCTCGGGGCCCCGGCGCAGCGGGTCGAACGAGGGCTGGGCCGGCGCCGCGAGTGGCGTCGGGCCGCGCCCAGGCAGGCGGAGCGGGAGCAGATCACGCGGGGCGCGAGGCTCGTCCCCGCGGACGACGACGACGTCGCCCAGCAGCGACTCGAGCTCCTCGGCGGCCTTCACGTCCACGGCCGCCTTGCCACCAAGCACGGCGCGCAAGAACCAGCGCGGACCGTCGACGCCCAGGAAGCGCACCGGACGGTGCCCCGTGCGCCCTTCCGGCGTGCGCACCGGGAGCCGGGCGAGCAGCTCACGGCCGAACGGACCGGGGACGTCGTCGACCGTCCCGCCCTGCTTCGTCACGGACTCCGCGAGCTCCGCACGGATCTCGTCCCACACGCCCTCCGTCTTCGGGGCGGCGAACGCCTGGACCTGGAGACGCGACTCACCGAGCGCGACCGCGGCCGCGGTGACGACCTTCGTGTTGCGGTCGACCTCCATGCGCAGCTCCATGCCGTCGCGCGGCGGCAGCCAGATCGACCCGAGGTCGACGCGTCGTCCGATCTCGGCGACCTCCGTGACGTCCCACGGTCCGTGGTCGCGCGGCGGCTTGGTCGCCTCGTCCTGCGGCTCGACCTCACGGTCGGGCTCAGGTGCGTTCGTGCGGCGAGAGAACAGACCCACCGAGTACTCCTTCGTCCGTGCCACCCTGCGGGCGGCTTGGCCCGTCTCCGGGCCCGCCAACACTACTGCGTCGCGGCCTGCCACCCACCGCTCGAGCCGAAGCCTCCCGCGCCGCGGTGCGAGCCCGGGAGGGACTCCGCCCGGACGAACCGCGCGCGCGAGACCTGCTGGATCACGAGCTGGGCGATGCGGTCGCCGCGGTGGACCGTGAACGTCTCGCGCGGGTCGGTGTTCAGGAGCGTCACCGAGATCTCCCCGCGGTACCCCGCGTCGACGGTCCCGGGCGCGTTGACGATCGTGATCCCGTGCTTCGTGGCGAGCCCGCTGCGCGGGTGGACCAGCGCGACGTAGCCGTCCGGGAGCGCGATCGCGATCCCGGTCGGGACGAGCGCACGCTCCCCCGGCGCGAGCACCACGTCGGTGCGAGCCACGAGGTCCGCGCCCGCGTCACCGGGGTGCGCGTAGGCGGGTTCCGGGAGATCGGGGTCCAGCAGCTGCAGCAGCACCTCGGGGTGGTCGACGCTCATGGCTCCAACCTACCCGGAGCACCTGGGATGCTGGAGCCATGGTCTCGCGCGACGAACACCGCTTCCACGAACGACTCTGGCCCGGCGCCGGACTGTGGGCTGCCACCGTGGTCTTCGCGGTCTGCGTCGGGGTCGCGGTGCTGCCCGCGTCGCCCCTGGTCGCCCTGCTCGCCGCGGTCGTGGTGCTCGCCGTCGGCGTCCTCCTCGGTCTCCTCACGGCGCCCGTCGTCACGGTGAGCGAGGGCACGCTGCGCGCGGGCCGGGCGCGCATCCCCGTGCACCTGCTCGGTGAGCTCGAGGTGCTCGACGCCGTCGGCACGCGGGCCGCGCTCGGGCCGGACCTCGACGCGCGTGCCTACGTGTGCCTGCGCGGCTGGATCCGCACCGCCGTCAAGGTCGAAGTGGTCGACCCGCGGGACCCCGCGCCGTACTGGTTCGTCTCGACGCGACGGGCCGACGAGCTCGCCGCGGCGCTCGTGGCGGCACGCGCGTCCACCGCGGACTGAGCTGCCGACCGGTCCGCGGCACGAGAAGACCCCGGCACCCGAGCGGGTACCGGGGTCGTCACGAGAGCTTCAGGCAGCGCACTCCGTGCAGACGGGCTGGCCCGCCTTCTCGTACGCGAGCTGGCTGCGGTGGTGCACCAGGAAGCACGAGGAGCACGTGAACTCGTCGGCCTGCTTGGGCAGGACCCGCACGGAGAGCTCCTCCCCGGAAAGGTCTGCACCGGGCAGCTCGAACCCTTCGGCGGCCTCCGCCTCGTCCTCGTCCACCACCCCCGAGGACTTGTCGGAACGCCGCGCCTTGAGCTCCTCGAGCGAGTCCTCGCTGAGGTCTTCCTCCGTCTTGCGGGGGGCGTCGTAGTCAGTGGCCATGGCCCGGTCACACTCCGTCGATGTCGTTGCTGAGGGGAGCTCGTGCGAGCTCTCCACGTCTGCCCTCACTCAATGTCCGGCGAGCCGACATTGTT
>JAAYZM010000013.1 GCA_012514835.1 Actinomycetales bacterium | reverse complement strand
GAGCCGGTCGGAGGACGCCGTGACGAGGTACGTGCCGGGCGTCGCGAGCCCGTCGACCTGCCAGCGGCCCACCGCCCCGCTCGTCGCGGTGCGGGTCGTCACCGTGGTCTGACCGTCGCTGATGGTGATCTCGACCCCGCCGACGGCGCCGTCCGGGCCGGTCACCTCGCCCGTGAGCTGTCCCGTGCCGGCGCGCATCTCCGTCTCGAGCGGGGTGGCCGCGAGCTAGGCACCCGTGCGCAGCACGCGCTGGGTCTGGAAGCCTGGCTTGCTCACCGAGACGAGGTAGCGCGACGAGGGTGCGAGGCCGGCGATCGCCCAGGCGCCCTTCGCGTCGGAGACCACGCTCATGCGCTGCGTCGAGCCGTCCGTCGGGGCGAGCGGGAACGCGACGGAGAGCGTCTTGCCCGCGTACGCCGTGGGCGCGGGGCGCACGACGGCGGCGGCGAGCGACGCGACGAGCCGCACCGCCCCGAGCGCGGGGTGCAGCGCCGCGACCGTGGAGCCGAGCTGTTCGCCGAAGGACGCCGCCTCCGCGGACTCGGCCTCGGCCTCCTCCTCGGCGGTCGCCTCCCACAGGCTCGAGGCCGGGACCACGCTCACGGTCACCCCGCCGGGGCTCGCGCCCGTGATCTGACCGGCGGCCCGCACCTGCTCGGAGCCGGCCCCGGGGGCGCCGTCGTCGGCCCCCTCGTCCTCGCCCTCGCCCGAACCGGAACCGTCGCCAGAACCCGAGCCGGAACCATCGCCAGAACCCTCGCCGGCCGGGTCCTCGGAGCCGTCCGCCTCGACCGTGACGTTCTCGATCGAGGTGGACCTGTCGGTGAAGCGCTCGGCGAGCTGGGGCAGCACCGTGACCACGCCCGTGACCCACAGCGCGAGGACGGCGAACACGCCCACGAACCGCGCGAAGCCCGAGCTGATGAGCGGGCGCACGGACAGGCTCGCCTGGACGTGCTGCGGCGCGGACCGCCCCGTCGCGGTGACCGTGTACGCGTGCCGCCGCCGCGCCCCCAAGAGCCGCACGCGCGGGGAGCGCACGCGGGCCGGGACACGCACCGTCTCGCGCGGGGCGACCGTGAGCGGGCGGTCGGGGACCTCGACGTCGAGGCCGTCGCGGCCCACGGCGTGCAGCTGGACCTCCGCGGGCGTCGACGAAGCGTTGACGAGCACGACGTCGACGGCGGCCGAGCGCACGGCGCGCGCCTCGACGGGCTCGACGCTCACCACGAGCTCGCTGTCCCCGTCCACGCGCACGGCCGCGTCCGCGAGCGTGCGCACCGCGACCCCGCCCACCACGGACTCGACGGCCACCACGAAGGGGTAGTCGCCCGGCGTCACGCCCGGGACGGGCACGAGCGGGAGGGTGAGCGTGATGGTCTCGTCCGCGCCCACGCCCGGCACGGTGAAGGGCTCGGGGACCCACGTGGGCTCGAGGCCGATCACCAGGACGCGCACGTCCACGGGCTCGGCGGCGAGGTTGCGCACGTGCAGGGTGAGCGTCGCCGTGTCCCCGGACGCGGCGTGCGCGCCGGGCTCGACCAGGACGCTGGGCGGGACGAGGTTCGTCATGGCTGTCTCCTGCGGCTCACGTCATCGCCTCGATCTCGATCGTGATCTCGGCGTCTTCGCTCGCGTCGAGCGTGAAGGGCGACGAGGCGCCCAGGATGGTCCCGCCCGCGGCGGAGCGGACCTCGAGGATGTAGTTGTCCGGGGCGTCGACGTCGAGGAAGTCGAACTCGCCGTCGTCGTCCGTGGTGGTGGTGCGTACGGGTCCGACGGCGGTGCCGTACGCGGCCGCGCGGTAGAGCAGCACGAGTCGGCCTCCGAGCGGGTTGCCATCCTGCACCACGGTGCCGCGCACGCGGGCCGGGGCCACGAGCTCCGCGTCCTGGTTCAGGACCTGGCCCGCGCTGAGCACCACGATCTGCGACGTGGCACGCGTCCCCGCACGCGCGAAGGACAGGGTGTACGTGCCGGGCGGCAGCTTCTCGATCCGGTACCTCCCGCGGTCGCGCGCGGGGGTCGAGGCCGTCGTGACGCGCCACTCGGCGCTGCCCGAGGAGAGCGTGACGATGACGTTGGGGGCGTCCTCGGGCGGCGAGCCGTCCCCGAGGGTCTGGGTCACCATGCCCGTGAGCACGGCCGTCGCGGACCGCATCGTGACGTCGACGGCGCCCGCCGAGGGGGCGCCCGCCGTGACCTGACCGAACGCGTCGAGGCTCACGGACAGCACCTGCTGCTCGAGGTCCGCGCGCTCGAACGTGAGCGTGTACGTCCCGGGCACCGCGAGGCCCGCGACCTCCCACGCGCCCACGGGCTTGGTCGAGCGCGTCACGGTCTGCACGGTGCTCGCACCGTCGGAGATCGTCACGTTGACGCCGCCCGAGTCGTTGCTCCCGGCCACCGTGACCTCGCCGCCGAGCGTCCCGCGGTCGCGGCCCAGCACGATGTCCACGCCCGTGAGCTGCTGCGCCGCGGTGAGGGAGAACGTCAGGGTGGCCGCCGAGTAGGACTCCGCGGTGACCACCACGGTGTACGTGCCCGGTGTGGGCAGGCCGCGCAGCGCGAACGTGCCCTCGTCCCCGAGCTCCTCGGACAACGACACGGTCTCGACGCGCGTGGTACCCGACACGGCCACGACGCTCGCGCGCCCGAGCGGTCCGTCCGCCCCGAGCACCTGGCCCGTGATGGTCCCGTCGCCGAGCACGAGCGGCAGCTCGACACCGAGCCTGCTCTCGCCCGCCGCGACGTCGAGGCGCTGCACGTGGGTCGAGAAGCCTTCCTTCGTGACCACCACGTCGTACACCGCGGGCGAGGGGATGTCGGTGAGCTCGAACGCGCCGTCGGACGCGACGGGCACGGTGCGGATCACGGCGCCCGTGGTGGGGGACGGTGCCTCGCGCGGCTCGGGGTCGACGCGCCCCGCGAGCGGGTCCACCTCGAGCGGCATCTCGAGGTGCACGGTCGCTCCCCCGACGTCGGCACCGACCACGCTCCCCGCGATCGTCGCGGGCACGCCTCCCGCGATGACCACGAGGCCCGAGACCGTCTCGCCCTCGGCGGCCGTGATCGGTGTCGCGTCGCCCGGTGCCGCGGCGGCCGGGTACCAGACCTCGGCGAAGCCCGCGCCGCGCACGCGCACCACGTAGTCGCCCGCCGCGAGCTGCTCGAGCCGGAACGTGCCCGCGGCGTCGGTCGCGGTGGTCGCGACGGCCTGCGCCGCGTCGTCCGCGGCGAACGCGTCCACGGACACGCCCGCGAGCGGGGCCCCCGTCGCGAGCTCGACCACGGATCCTGCGAGCGCCGATCGCCCGCTCCCCGTGCCCCCGTCGCGCGCCTGGGCCACCTTGATGGCGAGGTTGCGGTCCGCTGCCGAGCGGGAGACCACGGAGGACAGCGCGACCGTGATGACCACGGCGAACACGGTGATCGCGAGCACGAGGCCGATGAGCCCGAGCACGCCCCGACCGAAGCGGGGCTTCTGCACGAACACGCCGGCCGCCGCGGGGGGTGCGTCCGCCGCGGGCGCCCCGGCACCCTCGTAGCGGACCTCGAAGGGCCGCATGACGGGGTCGCCGAACCACGGCCGCTTCGCGCGCATCCCGAGCACGCTCGGGGTCCCGTTGCCGGGCGCGGGGGCCACCGTCTGCGGGGCGAACGTGAACGTCGAGCGGGCCTCGGGGTCCACGGCGACGAGCCGCACCGGGTCCGTCGTGTTCCCCTCGTTGCGCACCGTGAGGTGGAACTGGGCGGCCTTGCCGCCGGTGATGGTGCGCGGCTCGAGGTCGATCTCCGTGCGCGGCCGCGCGGGGACCTCGACCACGGTGTCGAGGACCACCACCTCGCCCGTGCCCGTGCGGTCGCTCACCTGGACGGTGAAGTGGCGGTCCCCCGCGAGCGTGTCCTCGGGCAGCGTGATCGACACGCGCGTCGTGAGGCTCGCCCCGGGGAACAGCCGCGGGCTCGGGTCCTCGATCGCGACCCAGCCGGGGTCCGCACCGAGCACGCGCACGTCGTAGCCCGCGATGACGTCGGTGCTGTTGGTCATCGTGACGAGCATGTCCACGGGCGTCCCGGCGAAGGCCGTGACCCGGCGGGGGGTGACGTCGACGTGCATGTCAGTCCCCCTCCGGCACGGTCAGGTTGCGCGTGGTCGCCACGCCGCGGCGCACCTCGACGAGGGCCGTGACCACGGAGCGGCCGTCCCGCACCACGCTCACGGTCCACGTCCCGGGTGCGAGGTCCGGCAGCACGTACGTGCCGCCGTCGCCCGAGGACGTGGTGGTGGTCGAGTGGACCGTGAGGCCGTCGGTGGCCTGGACGGTCGCCCCGACGAGGGCCGCGCCGCCCTGGGTCACGCGGCCCGTGACGCGACCGGACGCGCTCGCCATCGTCACCGTGGGCGGGTCCTCCTCGCCCACCTGCACGGGGATGCTCACCGCGACGTAGCCGGGGTGGGTGAACGTCAGCGTGACCTCCTGGCCCTGCGGGAGGCCCGCGAGCGAGTAGGTGCCGACGGCGCCCGCGGTGAGCGTCGTGGTGGTCACGGCGCTCGCCCCGCCCGCGGTGACGGTGACGCCGCCGAGCGGGTTGCCGTCCGTGTCGACCACGGTCCCCGCGACGGTGCCCACGCCTCCGGCCATCGCGACGGTCAGGTCCGGCTGGGTCTCGCCGGGCCCCAGCTCGACCACCGACGTGACGGTCTCGAAGCCCTCCTTCGCGAAGGACAGCACGTAGGTCGCGGGGGTCGCGAGGCCGTCGAGCACGAAGCGACCGACCTGCCCCTGCGTGGGTGTGCCCACCTCGACCTGCTCGCCGTCCACGGTGGTGGTGACCGTGACGCCGCCCAGGCCCGAGACCCCGTCCGTGACGGTCCCGGCGATGCGCCCCACGCCGGCCGAGAGCCGCACGTCGAGCGCGAGGCGGTCCTGCCCGCCGAGCACGCGCTCCGTGATCGCGGCGCCCTGGTACCCCTCCGCCTCGAAGGACAGCTCGTAGCTGCCGGGGGCCTCGAGACCGTCGAAGCGGTAGGAGCCGTCGGGATCGGCGTCGACGCTCTGGACGAGCCCCGGGTCCGCGTCCGCCCACACGGGCGTCGCGACGACGCGCACCGTGACCTCGCCGTCGGGCAGGCCCGTCGCGACCGCACCTTCGAGGGAGGCGGGGTGGCCGACGACGGTCAGGTCCACACCGTCCGTGGCCTGCTGGGCCCGCACGCGCACGGTCTGCCCGGACGCCTCGCTGGCGCCGCGCGGGTACCAGATCTCGTCGTAGCCCTCGTCCGCGACCCGCACGTAGTAGTGACCCGGGAACAGGCCCGCGAGCTCGTAGGTGCCGTCGGCCTGGGTCGCGCTGCTCGAGACGAGCACGAGGCCGTCGCGCGACTCGCGCAGCAGCTCGACCGTGAGCCGCCCGACGCCCGCGCCGTCGGCCGCGCCGCGCACCGTGCCGGACAGGATGCCGCCCACGCCCGCGGGCAGCGCGCCGTCCTTGGGCAGGGCGTCCGCGGGTGCGCCTCCCGTGCCGGGCCCGGCCGCACCGTCCGGGTCCGCACCGTCCGGAGTCTCGGCCGCGGCGGCCGCGAAGAGCGACGCGGGGGCCACCTTGGTGAGCGGGTCCGAGCCGAGCACGAGTCCCATGCCGAGCACGAACGCGAGCGCCCACGCCGCGATGATGAGCGCGAGCACGAGCGCCGTGACGAGCCCGCGCGAGAAGGTCGAGCGCTGGCGGAACACGAGCGGCGCCTCGGCCGTGACGTCGTTCGCGGTCGCGACCACGGTGAGGGGGCGGTCCCGGTCCGAGCCGTAGAGCTGGCGGGGGCCGCGGACCACCACGTTGGTGAGCGCGCTCGCCCCGACTCCCACGTGCAGGGTCGAGGGCACGAGGGTGGCCGTGAGCTGGCGGTCGGTGTCCTCCGCGCGCAGCGCGACGTCGAGCGGCTCGTTGCCCTCGTTGGTCACGCGCACCGCGAACGCGCCGTTCGAGCGGGCGCGCACCACGGACGGCTCGGCGAGGAGCCGCAGCGCGGGCCGCGACGTGACGTCGACCTCGACGGTGTGGACGGTCGGCTCGGTCCCCGGGGCCTTGCCCTGGACCACGAGGTCGACGAGGTAGTTGCCCGCCGGGAAGTGCTCGGGCAGGTCGAACGTGACGCGCAACGTCCCCGTGGCCTCGGGGAACAGCACGAGCGGCGTGGGCGAGACGATCACGAACGGGGCGGTGGGGCCGCGCACCTCGACGGTGACGGCGTCGATCACAGAGGACGTGTTGACGACCTCGAGGTTCAGGGCCGCGCGAGGCCCGGTCCCGGCCGGTGCAGCGATCTCCACCCGGGACTCGGCACTGACCACCCTCATGTCGTGCCGTTGCCGGGCAGTCGCGAGAGCGAGGGCTCCACGCCCGCGACCTGCGTCGGGGCCGTCTCCCACGGGTAGGCGTCGGCGGCGAGCGTGACCTGGAGGACGAACGAGGCCTTGAGGTGCCCCCCGATCCCGCTCCACACGTCGCGCGGGCGGGTCGCTTCCTCGCCCGCGAGCGCGAGCTGCACGGCGGAGTCGAGCGGGACGGGCAGGTGCTCGGGCGGGATCACGGGGTGGGCGAGCACGCGCGCGAGCACGTCCCCGAGCAGCGCGTGCTCGTCCCGCACCGAGCCGGCCCACGCCGAGACGAGGAAGGAGAGCTGGACCATCGGCAGGGCGAACCGCCGCTGCAGGCGCCCGTCCGGACCGGGCCGGTTCTCCTGGACGCGCGGGGGCTGGCTCGACCGGGAGATCCCGAACAGGTAGAGGTTGACCGTGAGCCGGTTGACACCCGCGGACCACGTGGAGCTCGGGGCCTCGAACGCGATGTCGCCCTGCTCCGCGGCGAGAGGCAGGGTCGCTCGGAGCAGGCGCTCGAGCCCGTCCTCGACGGCGGGGATCAGCACGGCACCTCCTCACGTTCCCTGGTCCGGTGGGGAAGACATGGTGCGCGACCAGGTCGCCGCGACACCGCCACGCTAGGCAGCACCACTTTTCCCCAGCATCGGTAATCGCTACCGAACTTGTCGGTGAACCCTCGACGTAGGGTGTCACCAGGTGCGATGGTGCCAGGTCGGGTCCAGTGCACACGCTCGCGAAAGGTCGGTCCGGATGGCCGTTGCCACGATGATCGCGGCGCTGCGGGAGGCCGTCGCGCGGCGGGGTCCGGCATGGTCCGCCGCGACCGAGGCCACGGCCGCCGTCGAGGCCCTCGCGGCGTCCGGTCTCGAGCGGGTCGAGCCCGGGCTCGACGACGTCACGCACGCCTTCTCGCTCGACGACGTGGACCGCGCGCTGCTCGCCGCCGCGCTGCTCGCCGAGCTCCACCCCGCGGGACACCTCGCGAGCGGGCTCCTGTCCGGGGACCCGGGTGCGGCCCGCCCGTCCGTCGCGCTCGTGCTCGAGCTCGCCGGGCTCGACGCGTCCTCGGGCGCCGCCCGCGACCGCCTCGGGCCTCGTGGCGCCCTGCGGCGCACGGGCCTGGTCGCGCTCGACGGGGACGACGTCCTGCTCTCGCGGCGCGTCGTGGTCCCCGACCGCGTCACGGCCCGCCTGTTCGGCTCGAGCACGCCCCCCGTGAGCCTCGTGCCCCTCCTCGTCGAGCCCGTCCCGGCGGATGTGCCGGGGGTGGACGAGGTGGTCGCGGCGCTGCGCGCGGGCGAGGGCCTCGTCTGGGTGCACTCCCCGTACGGCACGGCCGGGACCGCGCTCGCCGTCGCGGCGTGCCGTGAGCTCGACGTCACGTGCCTCGTGGCGGACCTCGAACGGCTCCCGGCGGACGAGGCGGGCCGGCGCGACCCCGCCACGGTGCGCGCGACCGTGCGTGCGCTCGGCCTCGAGGCCGGGCTCGACGGCTCGGTGCTCGTGCTCGCCGGCGCCCACCTCGCGGGCCACGACCTGCGGCTCCTCGACGGGTGCGTGGTGCCGGTGGTCGCCGTCGGACGCACGCCGTGGGACCCGCACTGGGACACGGCCCTGCCCCCCGCCGTGCCCGCGGGCCGCTTGCCCGTGGCGCAGCGCGAGGAGGCGTGGACGGGTGCCGTCCCCGCGGAGGCGCTCGACCGTGAGGTGCTCGCGCTGCGCATGACCCCCGAGGAGATCGTCGCGGTCGCGCGGCGCGCCCGGGCCGACGCGCGCGCGGCCGGCCGGCCGGTCGACGTCGTCGACGTGCGGCGCAGCGCCCGGCGGCTCGGCGGCGCGGGCGGCTCCCGGGTCCGCACGGGTGGCACACCCGCGACGCTCGACGACCTCGTGCTCCCCGAGCACACGCGCGGCGAGGTGACCCGGCTCATCGGGTGGGCGCGCGACCGCGACGAGGTGCTCGCGCTCGGTGACCTGCACGGCAAGGGCGGCAAGGGCTCGGGCATCTGCGCGCTGTTCTCCGGCAGCCCCGGCACGGGCAAGACGCTCGCCGCGCACGTCGTGGCCGACTCGCTCGGCATGGACCTGTTCCAGGTGGACCTGTCCACGGTGGTGGACAAGTACATCGGGGAGACGGAGAAGAACCTCGAGAAGGTGTTCGAGCAGGCCGAGTCCCTCAACGCGGTGCTGTTCTTCGACGAGGCCGACTCGCTGTTCGGCTCGCGCTCCGCAGTGAACGACGCGCGCGACCGCTACGCCAACCAAGAGGTCGCCTACCTGCTGCAGCGCATGGAGGCCTCCGAGGGCATCACCGTCCTCGCGACCAACCTGCGCGGCAACCTCGACCCCGCGTTCGCCCGGCGCCTGCACTTCATGATCCACTTCCCCGACCCCGACCCGCCCACGCGCGAGCGGCTCTGGGAGCACCACCTCGCCCAGCTGCCCGCCGTCGACCCGGATGACCCGGTGGACGTCGCGCTCCTCGCGCGCGACCTCGAGATCGCGGGCGGGGACATCCGCAACATCGTGCTCGCCGCGACGTACGACGCCGTCGCCGCACAGACCGCGCTCGGGATGCGCCACGTGCGCGTCGCCGCCCTGCGGGAGATGTCCAAGCTGGGCCGGCGCGTGTCCGGTTCGTCCTGGTCCGGCACGTAGCCCCGCACAAACCTGGGTACCCGTTACCGATGCCGGTCAGGGTACGTCCCGGCAGGCTGGGTAGAGCGTCGGGGCGCTCCCCCGCGCGCGAGCCCGTGACAAGGAGCCTCGAATGAGCCAGCAGACCGAACGCGTCACCGCGGATGCCACGGCTGCCGCCGGACCGGCGTCGTCGTCGTCGACCTCCGCGAGCCCCGCCCCCGCGCACCCCGCCGCCATCCCGAGCGCGCCCGTCCTCGCGACCCCCACCCTGACCGTGGGCCACGCGGACGACCCGATGGAGCGCATGGCGGACGCGATGGCGGACCGCGCCGTGGCGCACCTCGACGCGTCCGAGCCGCACCGCCACACCCCCGGGTGCGGGCACCTGCGCCGCTCCGTCGCGCCCGCCGCGGCCCCCGCGACCGTGGGCCTCGAGGGCGGCGCGCTCGACACGGACGCGTCCGGCCAGATCGAGGCCGCGCGCGGCGGGGGTCGTGCGCTGCCCACCGACGTGCGCCGCCGCATGGAGGGCGCGTTCGGGACGTCGCTGTCGCACGTGCGCGTGCACGACGGCCCGCAGGCCGCGAAGCTGTCCGCCTCGATGCAGGCGAGCGCGTTCACCACGGGCTCCGACGTGTTCTTCGGCGCGGGCCAGTTCTCCCCCGGCACGCCCGACGGCGAGCACGTGCTCGCCCACGAGCTCGCGCACGTCGTCACCGAGGGCACCGGCGGTGTGCGCCGCATGGTGATCCGCCGCGGGCTGTTCGACAAGGTCAAGGCCCTCAAGGCGAAGATCACGGGATCGTCGAAGGGCAAGACCGAGTCCGAGGCCGTCTCGAACTCCAAGAAGGTCGAGAAGGAAGAGCTCAAGCGGCTCCAGGGCGAGCGCGAACGCGGCATGGCCCAGCGCGAGAAGACGAAGCAGGACGTCTACGGCGACGGCCCCGGTGCCGAGCCCGCGCAAGAGACCCCCGACGAGCGGACCGCGCGCAAGAAGGCCGAGTTTGCGACGCAGGGCGAGCAGTGGACCAAGGTCAACGACCTCAAGCAGCGCTTCGACCTGGCCCTCATGCTCGAGCGCGAGACCTTCGAGGCCCTCAAGGCGCAGTACTCCGCGAGCGGCAAGCCCAAGGAGGACGAGGAGATCGCCCAGGAGGCCTACGACCAGGTCTGGCTCAACCACGTCGACGAGGAGCTGCGCTCCGTGCGCCCCGCGCGCGAGACGGCCGCCGAGCGGCTCGTGGCCCAGGTGCGCCAGGTCCGCGCGGGCGCGAACGTGCAGCAAGAGGGCATCGACTCCGTCGCGGAGAAGGTCAAGCTGGGCCAGATGCTCTCCAAGACGGTCGAGCAGGCGTACGAGGCCATGGTGATCCACGCGCGGCGCCTGCAGCGCAAGGCCGAGCGGGCGAAGCAACCGCTGTCCGACGACGACGCCCGCGCCCAGTCGCGCGAGGTGGGCGTCAAGCACTGCGAGGCCGCTGCCAAGGTGCGCAAGCACAAGACGCCGCGCGAGCTGCCCGCCGCCGGGTCGCAGATCGACAACGCCGCGTGGGAGGCCGCCGAGGAGCGCGTCGACCTGCGCCGGGCCGTCAAGGCCAAGCAGAAGGACGACTTCGAGCGCCTCCAGGCCCAGCTGGGCGGCAAGGAGAACTGGGGCGACGTGGCTGGCGGTGCGGGCGTCGAGCTCGGTGCGACCCTCGGCGCGGGCCTGGGCGAAGCCGTCACGTCCGGTGGCGAGACGGCGGCCGAGACCCCCGGCAAGCTCGCCAAGATCAAGGCCTTCTTCAAGGGCACCAAGGCCCCCGAGGAGAAGGAGCGCGACGACTTCGACACGCCGCGCGACGTGTTCGACCAGGCGACCGACGGCATCACCGCGTCCGGCAACATCATCTCGAGCCTCGCCGGCGCCGTGAGCGAGGCCCTCACGATGGCCCGCCACATCAAGGACGCCTACAAGTCGAAGGACCCGTGGGAGGCCGTCAAGGCCACGAAGGCCGGCCTCGGCTCCGTGGACGGGCTCGTCAAGAGCGCCGGGCACTGCGCGACCCTCGCCAAGAGCATCGAGCCCACCCTCTCGAAGTCCGTCGCGAGCGTCATGCCCGGCCTCGGCCTCGTCTCCTCCGTGATCGACACGGCGCGCGCGAGCCTCGACGTCGCGATGGCCGGCCGCCGCCAGCACGAGACCAACACGACGCTCTTCGACGCGCGCGCCCGCACCGAGGGCAACCAGGCGGACGTGCTCGTGTGGCCGCTCATGAAGATGTCCCAGGCGCACACGAAGTCCCTCGAGAACAACGTGTGGACGCTCGGCAAGTCCATGTTCGACCTCGTGACGAACATCGCCGAGCTCGCCTCCGCGGGCGGCATGGGCATCCCCGCCGCCGTGAAGACCGGCAACGCCGTGATCGACAAGCTGCACACCCTCGGGCACTTCATCGCGGACGAGATCATCACCCGCCAGGCGCAGCGCGCCGAGAAGGACTCCGCGGTGCTGCACCTCGAGGGCGGCGCGCAGGACGAGCTGCGCAAGCACCCCAAGATGGCCGTGGACGCCATCATCCTGCGGGCCGTGCACGGCGACGAGCGCGCCATGGCGTACGTGTGCAACTACTGGGTGGACGGCAAGCCCGTCACACCCGAGCTCGTCAAGCGGATCGACAAGGTCGCCATCGTCCCCGCGAGGTCCGAGATCAACGACGGCAAGATCGACCCGTCGAAGGGCCCCGGTGACCTGCGCGGCAGCGACGACATCGTCCTGGTGAAGATCCGCGAGGCGATGCTCGTGGACATGAACATGGACGGCGACCCGCAGACCGCGTTCGAGAACGCGATGGGCCAGGCCAAGGGCGGCCTCGAGCAGGGCAAGGGCCTGTTCGGGCTGCGCGAGAAGTGGAAGAACACCGGCGAGATGGCGCAGCTGCGCAACTCCCACTCCGAGGACGAGGGCTTCGGCCACGCCAAGCGCTCCGACCGCGGCTTCGGGTGGCGCGTCAAGATGCTGCTCAAGGGCGAGGAGAAGTTCGGGCGCTCGATGGCCAAGACGCAGATCCTCAAGGGCATGGACGAGAAGAAGGCCGCCGAGGAGCACGCGCGCAAGGTCGCCGCGGGCGACGTGCTGCCCGACGGCGTCGCGTGCGCGGTCGGCAAGAAGATGCTCGGTGTGAGTCCCACCGTGGCGGAGACCGAGAAGTTCTTCGCCGGGCTGTCGATCGCCGAGCTCGAGGCGGAGATCGCCGCCGAGTCGACGCGCACCGAGCCCCGCAACTCCGCCGGGTGGATCGAGCTCATGAACGCGGAGATCGAGCGCAAGAAGGAAGCGGCCAAGAGCGGCGGCGGTGCGCCGCAGGGCCAGGAGAAGTCCCGCAAGCGCTCCAACTCGGCGCCGCCCGCGCTCGGTTCGTCCCAGTCCTCTGCGAAGGTGAGCTCGTGAGCTTCCTGCTTCGTGTTGCCGAACGGTTCGCGGACCTCGGGCGGGAGGTCGAGGTCGACACGTCCTCGAGCACGCTCGCGGTCGAGGCGGACGCCACCGGGTACGAGCGCCTGCTCGTGGTGGTGCGGTCCGTGAGCCAGGCCGTGACCCTGTACGCCGTGCACCCGCGCCCCGTCCCGGAGGACAGGTTCGCGGACGTCGCGGAGCTGTGCGCCCGGGCCAACTCGACCGAGTTCACGGTGGCTCTCGAGCTCGACTTCGCGCACGGGACGTTCGCGGTGCGCGCCGGGCTCGAGACGTACGACGTGGACCTGTCCGACGCCGAGCTCGAGTCCCTCCTGGCCGTCCTCGTGGTCGAGCTCGAGTCGGTCGCTGGCTGCTACGGGCCCGCGGTGGACGCCGTCGGCGGCGGAGACCTCACCCCCGCTGCGGCCGCTACCCAAGCCCTCGCAGCCCGCCGCGACGAGCACCTGGCCGAAGCCGCCACCACCCTCGCCGAGCTCGAGGCCCGCGACTAGTTGACGATGGTCTTCGTGGCGCCCGGGTTGATGATCTGGATGACGCCGCCGTAGGCGCACTGGCACTGGCCGCCCAGCGTCAGGGCGGGCTTGCCACCCACGAGCGTCTTGGCGGCCCCGTTGACCCACGGCGTCGTCACGGGCACGCACGGCATGGGCGTCAGCACACCCAGCGCGGCGGCCGTCGCGGCGGCCACGGTCGGGTTGCCGAGCGACGTGCACATCCCGAACGGGGGCACGTTGACCATCGGCGCGGAGTCCGTGATGGTCGCTGCGGGACGGCCCTCGACCAGCACCTTGGGCGTGGGCAGCGGCGTGAGCGTCGACGGGGCGACGCCGAACGAGCACATCAGCATGGCGGCCTGGACCGCGGCTGGTCCTCCCATGGCTACCTCCTGCTTCCTAGAGCTTCGAGCCGGCCACGCTCCCCGTGAGCGGCTCTCCGGTGGTCGTCACGAAGCACGTGACGGTGCGGTCGGAACCCTCCGACCAGGAGCGCGCGGACGGCGCGAGGAACGTGGTCCACAGCGCCGAGTCGCGCAGGTCGACACCCACGTACCCGGGGAACTCCTCGGCGCACGCGCCGTCGGAGAACGCCTTCATCGCGGCGTCGCCGGGGAACTGGGGGGCGTCCTCGTCGGGGTCCGTGGGGAAGTCGACGCGCGCGAACACCTCCATGTGGTGCTCGGTCTCGCAGTCCACGCGACGCAGCTCCGACAGCTCGGCCGTGACGTCGCTCGGGCTCAGCACGCAGTCGCCCGGGGTGAGCTCGAACACGGAGACCATCTCGCCGTCCTCGCCGCCCCCGAACAGCGAGCACCCCGCGAGGAGCGCGAGCGTGCCCGCCGCCACGAGCACGCGGCCGGTCGTGGCGCGCGCGGATCGGGTGACGGGCACTGCTGACCTCCGGGGCTCTCGTGGCGCCCGCGTCGGACGGGTGCCGCGAGGAGCCTAACCGGCGCTCACGCACCGGAGCATCGGTAGTTGATGCGTAGTCGCGGCGGGGTCGGGCCAGGTGCCGTCAGGCGTCGGCACAGCCGTGCACGACGGCGGCCACGTGGTCGAGCGTCGTCACGGCGGCGAGCCTGTCCGCGTAGTCGGAGAGCTTGGTCGCCACCACGGAGAACGCCTTGAGCCGCCCGTCCTCGCCCACCGTGAGGCCGGACAGCGCGCGCTCCCAGTCGAGCGAGCCGGTCTTGGCGACCACCTCGCCCACGGCGCAGTGGGCCTCGTCCTGCTGGAAGCGGTAGTAGCCCTCCTTCGCGAGCGTGCCCGTCTCACCCGCGACGGGCAGCGCGCCCGAGCCGTAGAGGATGGGCCGCAACGCGGTGTTGTCCTCGTCCGCGATCACCCGCAGCACGCCCGTCAGCGCGCGCGGCGAGAGGGTGTTGCGCACGGACAGCCCGGAGCCGTCCGCGAGCCGCGCCTTGCGCAGGTCCACGCCGTAGCTCTTCGCCACCTGGGTGGCCACGCGCGCCCCCGCGGCGAACGTAGGCCGGTACCCGCGCGCACGGGCCACCTCGCGATGCAGCCCCTCAGCCACCTGGTTGTCCGAGCGCAGCAGCATGCGCTTGACGAGCGAGGAGACCTTCGCGCTGCGCACCTTCGCGACCGTGCGCGCCTTGCGCGGGCTGGCCTTGCGCCCGGAGTACTTCACCACCCACGCCTTGGGCAGCTTCTTGTCGAGCTGCTTGGCGAGGTACTTCGCGGCCGACGCCGCCGCGTCCTGGTGGCGTCCCGACGCGCGCATCACCGAGCGCACGGGCTGGATCACGCTGAGCCGGTAGCCACCCTCACGCCAGGTCTTGAGCTTGGTCGCCGCACCCTGGTACCGCGTGTCGTCGAGGCGCACGCGCACCACGCGCTTGCCCTTGGTCCGTGCGGGCGCCTTGGCACGCAGCGCGGCGGCCGTCCTGGTCGCGAGCGAGCGCAGCTTCGAGTTCGTCAGCAGCATGTCCCCGCCGCCCACGAGCGTGACGTCCTTCGACTTCCCCTTGCGCGTGACCTTGGTGGTGAACGTCCGGTTCT
>JAAYZM010000107.1 GCA_012514835.1 Actinomycetales bacterium | reverse complement strand
TCGTGGCCGCCGTCGGGGTCGCGCTGCTCCTCGCGGGGGTGCGAGGGCGTGTGGACCGGCTGTGAAGCGGCCTACCCTGGGCGGATGAGCACCGTTCCCGACCGCGTGTCCCAGACGTTCGACCCGCAGCGCTGGCGCGCGGTAGAGGGCTTCGAGGACCTCACCGACCTCACGTACCACCGCGGCGTGGACCGCACGGGCGACGCGGAGCGCGACCTGCCCGTGGTGCGCATCGCGTTTCACCGGCCCGAGGTGCGCAACGCGTTCCGCCCGCACACGGTGGACGAGCTGTACCGCGCGCTCGACCACGCACGCATGTCCCCCGACGTGGCCGTGGTGCTCCTCGCGGGCAACGGGCCCAGCCCCAAGGACGACGGCTGGGCATTCTGCTCCGGCGGGGACCAGCGCATCCGGGGGCGGGACGGGTACCGCTACGCCGACGGCGAGCACGCTGACGCCGTGGACCCCGCGCGCGCCGGACGCCTGCACATCCTCGAGGTCCAGCGGCTCATCCGCACCATGCCCAAGGTCGTGATCGCCGTGGTGGACGGCTGGGCCGCCGGCGGGGGCCACTCCCTGCACGTCGTGGCGGACCTGTCGATCGCATGCCGCGAGCACGGGCGCTTCAAGCAGACCGACGCCGACGTCGGCTCGTTCGATGGCGGCTACGGCAGCGCCCTCCTCGCGCGGCAGGTGGGCCAGAAGCGCGCCCGGGAGATCTTCTTCCTCGCGCGCGAGTACTCCGCCGACGACGCCGAGCGCTGGGGCGCCGTCAACGAGGTGGCGGCCCACGAGGACCTCGAGGGGCTGGCCCTCGAGTACGCGCGGACCATCGCGGGCAAGTCCCCGCAAGCGATCCGCATGCTGAAGTTCGCGTTCAACCTGGCCGACGACGGCCTCGCGGGCCAGCAGGTGTTCGCGGGCGAGGCCACGCGCCTGGCCTACATGACCGACGAGGCCGTCGAGGGCCGCGACGCGTTCCTCGGTAAGCGCGAGCCGGACTGGTCGGGGTTCCCCTACTACTTCTGATACTTCTGACGCGCGCTCGGGCGGCCGACTACTCGAGCTCGTACGAGCCTTCGTTGGTGGGCATCATCTCGACCCAGGTGTTCCCGGGCGCGAGCAGGACCGGCTCGCCGTCGGCGTCGACGAGGGTGATCGGCTCGTCGACCTTGCCCTTGGTCCACGTGGCCTCGATGGACTTGCCGCCCTGGAGCACGAGGGCCTTGCCCTCTTCGCCCTCGAGCCGCAGGTTGGGGACCATGGCCCCGCCCTGCGCGTTGAAGCCCGAGTCGTAGGCCTTGACCTCGAGGACCACCACGTTGACCGCGGAGAGCCGGTCGCCCTCGTCGGTCACGGCGTCGGCCGAGCCCTCGGAGCGCAGCCAGGTGTCCGAGTCACCGTCCCACGACCACGCCGGCCGGCCCTGGCCCATGCGCAGCGAGATGGACTTCGCCTTCTCGCCCGAGGCCGCCGCGGTGGCGGTCGCCGCGTCCACCGCGAACGCGAACTGCGCGGCAGGCGGGGACACGCGGTCCTTCTTGGCCTGCGACCACAGGTCCTTCGCCGAGGAGTAGACGTTGTGCGGGGCGGCGCGGTTCGACGCACGGTAGAAGCCACCGTGGCCCGCGTCGTTCGTGAGGATCTGTGAGCCGGCCTCGCGGATCATGGTGCGGATCCCGCCCTGGCCGCCGCTCGCGGCGAGGATCCCGCCGTGGGGCGCGATGATCGCGGCGTCCATGGGACGCACGGAGCGGATGGGACCGATCTTGTCCGGGCTCTTCGAGTGGAACACCGCGATGAAGCGCGGCACGGAGAACTCGACCACGGTCTCCCACACGACGTCGGCCTTGTCGAGTCCGGCCTGCGGGCGCGCGGCCGAGGTGTTCTCGACCTTCACGGCGAGCGACGGACGCTCCTTGACCTCGTCGACCTCGACCCCGGTGAGGGGCCACGTGATCGGGACCTCGGGCACCACGGGCTCGGGGGCCGCGGTGCGGGTCTCCTCGGCCGTGGGCGTCACCGTGACGGCGGGCGGCTGCTCTGGCTCGACGGGGGCCGAGCACGCGGTGAGCGCGAGCGCCGCCGCGGCGGTCACGATGAGCGCGCGGCGACGGAAGGTGGTCGAACGGGTCACGAGAACTCCCTGAGATCTACAACAGTCGCGCCGGGGTCGCCGACACTCCGCGCATAGCCTACGTCTCCTCCTAGGCTGATCGTGTGACACGCCCGCTGCGCCTCGTGCCCGCCCCGCCCGGTGCGGATCGGGAGATCCTCGACGCGCTCGCCGCAGCCCTCGACGGCTCGGGCCCGCCCCTCGCTCCCGTACGTCCCGGCGGTCAGGTCCCCGACGGTCAGGGCCCCGAGGACGGGGCGGCGGTGGCCGACGGCGTGACGCTCGCCATCACCACGTCCGGCTCGACGGGTTCGCCGCGAACCGTGCTGCTTCCCCGCTCAGCCCTCGTGGCGTCTGCCGCGGCGACCGACGCGCGGCTCGGCGGGCCCGCCCAGTGGCTCCTCGCCCTGCCCGTGCACCACGTCGCGGGCCTGCAGGTCCTCGTCCGCTCGCTGCTCGCGGGGACGGATCCGGTGCTGCTCGACCAGTCCGCGCGCTTCACGGCCGAGTCGTTCGCGGCCGCGACGGCGCGCCTCGACGGCCCCCGCCGCTACACCTCCCTCGTGCCCACGCAGCTGCACCGCGTGCTCGCCTCACCCACGGGGACGGAAGCGCTCGCGACGTACGACGCCGTGCTCGTGGGCGGCGCCGCGACCGACCCCGCGCTGCTGCTGGCCGCGCGCGAGGCGGGCGCGCAGATCGTGCGCACGTACGGCATGACGGAGACCTCGGGCGGGTGCGTCTATGACGGCGTGCCCCTCGACGGCGTGCGCGTGGAGCTGGACCGCGAAGGGCGCATCTTCCTTGCCGGTCCCGTGCTCGCGACGGGCTACCTCGGCGAGCCCGAGCTCACGGCGCGCACCTTCGTCGAGCGCGACGGGGTGCGGTGGTTGCGCACGGACGACGCGGGAACGCTCAGCGAGGGGGGCACTTCCGCCGACGACGGCGCCCTGCGGGTGCTCGGCCGCCTCGACGACATGATCTCGACGGGCGGCGTCAAGGTCGCCCCCGCGGCGGTCGAGGCCGCGCTGACCGGACTCACGGGGATCGCCCAGGCGAGCGTCGTCGGCGTCCCCGACCCGGAGTGGGGGGCCGCGGTGGTCGCCGTCGTCGTCCCCTCCCCCGGCCACGCACCGCCCTCGCTCGAGTCGGTGCGGGCGCACGTTGCGCATAGCCTGGGGGCACCCGCGGCACCGCGTCGCGTGCTCGTGATCGACGAGCTGCCCGAGCGCGGACCCGGCAAGACGGACCGTCGCGCCGTGCAACGGATCGCGGCGGAGACACCGGTATGAGCTCACGGAGGTAAGCGATGGCCACGACGCGCGAATGGGTCTCCGGCGCGAGGCCGCGCACGCTGCCCGCGGCGGTGGCCCCGGTGCTCGTCGGGACGGGCGCGGCGGCGTTCGCAGACGGCGCGCACCTCGGGCGGGCACTGCTCGCGGCGGGAGTCGCGCTCGCGCTCCAGGTGGGCGTGAACTTCGCGAACGACTACTCCGACGGCGTGCGCGGCACGGACCTCGACCGGCTCGGCCCCATGCGGCTCACGGCCACGGGGGCGGCCCGCCCGAAGCAGGTGCTCGGCGCGGCCCTCGGCTGGTTCGGGCTCGCGGCGGTGCTCGGCCTGGTGCTCGTCGCGCTCACCGGCTTGTGGTGGCTGCTCGCCGTGGGTGCCGCCGCGATCGCGGCCGCGTGGTTCTACACGGGCGGGCGCAAGCCGTACGGCTACCTCGGGCTCGGCGAGGTGGGTGTGTTCGTGTTCTTCGGTCTCGTCGCGACCGTCGGTACCACGTACACCCAGGCGCTCGTGGTGCCGTGGCCCGCGTGGGTGGGCGCCGTGGGCGTGGGCCTCCTCGCGTGCGCGCTGCTCATGGCGAACAACCTGCGCGACGTGCCCATGGACTCCCTCGCGGGCAAGCGGACCCTTGCCGTGCGGCTCGGCGAGCGGCGCGCGCGGCGGTTGTTCGGGCTCGAGCTGCTCGGCGCGCTCGTCGCGGGGGCCGTGTGCGCGATCGCGGCCCCGTGGTCGCTCCTCGTGCTGCTGCTCGCGCTGCCCGTGACGCTGCTCGGCCTCACTGTGCTCGCGGGCGCCCGGGGGCGGCTCCTGATCCCCGTGCTCGCGGGCACCGGGCTCGTGTCGCTCGGCTATGGCGTGCTGCTGGGGATCGGGCTCGCGCTCTAGCGGTCCTCGTCCGTCTCGTCGACCGCAGCGTCCTCGACGGCCTCGTCCTCGCCCGCGACCTCTCGGGCGGCTTCGCGCTCCCGTGCGCGGCTCGCGAGCCACGACGTGGTCGCGTCACGCTGCTTCGCGAGCAGCAGGTAGGACAGCGCGGCGGCGATGACGACGCCGAAGCCCATGAGCAGCGCCCAGTGCCGCAGCCCGGCGAGCCACAGCACCCCCACCGCGGCGACGAGAAGACCCAGGCGCATCAAGGAGTACGTGAGCAACGGCACGGGACCAGGGTACGTCCGGTGCGCCTAGGCTGAGGCCATGAGGTACCTGCCGTTCCTGCTCATCATCGGGCTCGTGATCTACACCGTCGTGGACGTGGTGAACGCCGACGACGACGACCGGCTCGGCGTGCACCCCGCCCTGTGGATCCTCGGCATCGTGCTCCTGCCGCCGCTCGGCTCGATCGCGTGGCTCGCGGTGCGCTTCTCGCGCCGGGCCCAGCGCGGCACCGGCTCGCAGGGCCCCGCGTCGAGCGGGTACGCGAGCCAGCCTCCCCGGCAGCCCTACCGTCCCGGCCCCGTGGCCCCCGACGACGACCCCGAGTTCCTGTGGCGACTCGAGCAGGAGAAGCGCCGCCGCGCGGCCGACGAGCGCGAGCAGGACCCCGAGCAGAGCCCGTGACCCGCGGCGGCCAGCTCAGACGTTGGCGTAGGAGTGCAGGCCCGGGAAGAAGATGTTGACCAGCGTGAAGTTCGCGATCACGCACGCGTAGGCCACGAGCACGAGCCACGCGGAGCGTCGGCCTGCCCAGCCGCGCGTGGTGCGTGCGTGCAGGTAGCCCGCGTAGACCACCCAGATCACGAAGGTCCAGACCTCCTTGGGGTCCCAGCCCCAGTAGCGGCCCCACGAGTGCTCGGCCCAGATGGCACCCGCGATGAGGGTGAACGTCCACAGCACGAAGCCGATCGCGTTGAGCCGGAAGGACAGCGACTCGAGCGCGGCGGGCACCGGGGTGTTCTCGAGCCAGCCCCAGCGGCGGTGGGCGAAGCGCGGTGAGCCCGCGTCCCGCGAGGACCGCAACAGCTGGAGGATCGCGGCGACGAAGCCCACGGTGAGCACGCCCGTGGCCGTCACGGCGACGCCCACGTGGATCACGAGCCAGTAGCTCTGCAGGGCAGGCTGGACGCCGTCCGCCGGGACGAAGAAGTTGACCTGCGCCACGGCGAGGAACAGCACGACGATGCCGACCACGGCGGTCCCCAGGAAGGGGATCACCTTGCGGCGCTGGACCGCGAGCAGCACGATCACCGCGACGAAGGACCCGACCAGCATGAACTCGTACAGGTTCGCCCACGGGGCGCGGCCCGCGGCGAGGCCCCGGGTCACCACGGCGCCGGCGTGCAGCGCGAGGCCCGCCCAGACGGTGGTGCGCGCGATGCCGGCGGCCTTGGACGAGGCGAGGACGGCCCCGGAGTCGTCGGTCACCCCCGCGTCCGACGCCGACCCAGCGTCCGCCGTCGTCGGCGAGACCGCCCCTGCCGAACCCGCCCCGACCGCGACCTTCTCGCGGACCGCAACGTGGTCCGCCTGGCGCGCGAGCAGCATGGTGAAGCACACGAGGGCGATCGCGTACGCGGTCGCGGCTCCCCACACGAGCGCGGTGCTCGCCTCGGCGACGTTCATCGGTCCTCCTTCTGGGCGCCCGCCCCGGCGGACTCCCGCACGGCGGCGAGCACACGCTCCACCTCGGCCTCCAGCCCCGGGTCGTTGCCCCGGGCCAGCCCGGCCACCTGGACCACGGTAGTCCCCTCCGCGGCGGGCTCGGCGCGCACCCACACGCGCCGCCGGGGCGCGAAGAGGGAGACGGCCAGGCCCGCGAGCGCCGTGAGCGCGAACACGAGGATGAGCGTGAGGGTCGGGTCGTGGCGCAGGTCGAGCGCGACGAAGCGCGGCAGGGCGTCGAAGCTCAGCGTGCCGAGGCCTTCGGGCAGGTCCACGGTCTCGCCCGGGCGGACCACCACGGTCACGGGGCGCTGCGTGCCCTCGACGTCCTCGGTGAGCTGGGTCATGCCGTCCTCGTCGAGGCGGTACACGTTCTGCGGGAGGCCCGCGTCGAGGCCCAGGTCGCCGGTCCACACGGACGGCACGAGCACGGGCTCGAGCGGCAGGGGGTGCACGGAGCGCCAGAACCCGACGGGCTCCTCGACACCGGCGGGCAGCAGGTAGCCGACCAGGCCGATCTGCGGGCCGCTCGTCACGTCCGGGACCTT
>JAAYZM010000106.1 GCA_012514835.1 Actinomycetales bacterium | reverse complement strand
GAGCATCCCGTCGAGGTGGTCCACCTCGTGCTGGAGGCATCGCGCCATGAGCCCCGTGCCCTCGACCACGACGGGCTCACCGTCGAGGTCCGTGCCCTCGACGCGGGCATACCACGACCTGTGAGTGGGGTACCAGAGTCCTGGGACCGAGAGGCAGCCCTCGTCGTCGTCCTGGTACTCGTCCTTCGACGTCGCGACGATCACGGGGTTCAGCACGTACCCGATCTCGTCGTCGATGTTCCACGAGAAGGCGCGAAGGTTGACACCGATCTGGTTGGCGGCGAGCCCCGCACGGCCATCCATGTCGACCGTCTCGAGGAGGTCCTCGACCAGGGAGCGCACGCGCGCGTCGACGTCGGTGATGGGGTCGCACGGGGTGCGGAGGACGGGGTCCCCCACGATCCGGATCTCTCTGATCGCCATGGGTCCATCCTTCCACGAGCCGGGGCTCGTCCGGGTACGACGAAGGGCCAGGCAACCGTGCCTGGCCCTTCGACGTACTGAGTGTGGGTGCTTACTCGCCCGACGGTGCCTGCGCGGGCACCATGCCGAGGAGGCTGCGGACCTCGCCCTCGTAGAAGCGGCGGTGGCCACCCAGGGTGCGGACGGCCGAGAGCTTGCCGGCGTTCGCCCAGCGGGTCACCGTCTTGGGGTCGACGCGGAAGAGCACGGCGACCTCGGCGGGGGTGAGGAGGGCACCGGGGTGCCCGGGAGCCACGGAACCAGCGGCCGTAGCAGCGGCGTCGGTAGCGGTGGGGATCATGTACTGCTCCTGTCGTTCGGTAGCTCGGCCGACCCAGGGGGCCCCGAAGCTTTGCGTCCCCTCCTCGCAGAGGGTTTGCCTTTTTCGCTGACAGGTCACACTTTGCCCGATAACGGACAAACACGCAACTACCGGATCGATTCTTCACCCGATAAAGTTGCATCCCTGCTGGTCAGGGACGCGGTGTGATGTACGTCACGGCTTAATCGCGCGCGTCGAGACCCTCTGCGGCACGCCGTTCACGCTCCACCGCGGCCCTGTGCGCGCGGGGGTCGTACTCCGGCGAACCCTGCTTGCGCGCGAGCTTCGCTGCCGCCGCCTTGGCCTCGACATACTTCTTGCCGGCCTGCGTCTGCTCCTGGGTGGTCATGACACACCTCGATCTCTCGGCGGTTCGATCACACGCGGTTCGACAACCCCGCGATCTCACCCCCACCGTACGCCGCGCCGCTCCCCCGTGCTCGGTGATCGACTGCGCCCGGCGGTCGACAGTGCCCCAGGCGGGGCTTGAACCCGCGACCGACGGATTATGAGTCCGCTGCTCTGACCGGCTGAGCTACTGGGGCGCGCTGCGAAGCCTACCGACGCGCACGAAGGGTATTACCGTGGAGCCATGTCACTGCTGCGCCGCCGCATGATGCCCACGGCCGTCCGGGCGCTGATCGACCTCCCCTCGGGCGACGCGCTGCTCGCCGCTGCCGCTCTCGAGGACGGCAGCTACGCGGCCGCGTCGCGCTTCGCGCTGCACAAGGTGGACGGCGTACAGGTCACGGAGTGGCCGTGGACAGAGGTGGACCGTGCGGCGTTTGACCCGGAGGCCGGGACGGTCCATGTGACTCTCGTCACCGGCGAGACGTTCGACCTCGCGCTGACCGACGAGCGCAACCGATCCTTCACCCAGACGCTGCGCGAGCGGGTGCAGAACTCGGTGGTCAACGCGTCCTCGACACAGCTCGAGAACGGCACCACCGTGCGGGTCGCGGTGCGTCGGGCGAGCGACGGCGAACTCTTCTCGCAGGTGATCGCGGTGGGTTCTCTCGACCTGTCCGAACCCGCGACGGCGGCCGTGGTCGACGACCTCGAGTCCCGGGTACGTCAGGCGGCCGGACTGCTCTGATTCGCCTGCTAGAGTTCTCTGCTGCTGTCCCCTGTAGCTCAATTGGCAGAGCATTCGACTGTTAATCGAAGGGTTGTTGGTTCGAGTCCAACCGGGGGAGCACGAAAGAGCCCCGGCCTCACACAGGCCGGGGCTCTTCTCATCTCCCCGCTAGGCAGATCACGGCGCGGGACTGCACCGCACGCATCGTTTCGATCTGCGACCCTGCATACCGTGACACAACGGACGATCAGCACACCGCTGCCCTCCCCCGACGTCAGGTCGGCGCGAGAGGACGCGTGGCGCACCGTCGCGGGTGCCGCGGCGGCGATCCTGGTCTGCACGGCGGTGATCGGCGCACTGACGTTCCTCGGGGCCGGGGACCACCTGCCGCGGCGGGTACGGCTCGACAACGTCGCGGGCGGCGGTGTTCTCGTGCTGCTCGTGGTCGTCCCCGCATGCCTGTTCGGGCTCTGGCCGGTCGATGCCGCGACCCGTCGTCTTCCCCGGGCCGGTCGCATGGCCGTCTTCGCCCTCGTCGGGGCGGCCGCGGGCGCGCTAGCCGGGGCCGGGTTCGCCGCGGTGCGCGGGGCCCCGCTCGACGGAGCCCTGGTGGGGACCTTCATCGGGCTGCTCGGAGGCTTCGCGGGATTCGTGGGTGCCACGTGGATCTCGAGGTATCGGGCCGCCGTGCTGGTCCTCGCCGCCCTCACGCTCGCCGTCGTCGTCTACGGGACCTGGCGGCTGCAGACCTTCTAGTCCGCGCGAAGGGCGCGCCGTCGGGCCTCGAGCTCGACGATCGACGCGAAGGCCGCCTGGTACGCCGCGGGCTCGGCCTCGGCGTCCATGCGCTGCAGCCGCCCGCGCGCTTGCGCGATCTGCCGCGTGAGCCCGAGGTCCTCGAGCGCACCCAGCACGCCGCGAACGAAGACGGGCACCTGGTCCTCGCGGTCCTCGGGCAGCGGCGCGACCGCGAGTCGCGTGATGACCTGGTGGAGCGTGACAGGGGCCTGCTCGTGGACGGACTCGACCCAGGCCGCCGCCCCCGCCCCCGCGACGATCACGCGGGCCGCCTCGAGCCCACCGGCGGCCTGCACGGCCTCGGCGACGGCGCGCAGGACGGGCACCGCGAACCCGTCCGTGTCGACGTGGGTGATGTCCGCGGGCACGAGGTGCGGGACCTGCAGGAGGATCTCCACAGCCTGGGTCTCGAGCCGCACCACCGGGTCGCGGCCGTCGGGGAGCGCGAAGCCGGGCGTGCCCTCGTCGGGCGGGGCACCCTCGTCGTCGTACGGGTCGGGCGGCGGTTCGTCGTAGGGGTCGGCGCGACGGTCTGGGGCACCGCGGTGCGAGACAGAGCGGTTCGGGGCGCCACGGTTCGGGGCGCCGCGGTCCGACGACGGCCTCCCGGGTGCCGGGCGAGAGGAGGGCTGCCCGCCCCCGCGCGGCGCGTTCGCGACGGCCCGGCGCACGGACTCGAGCTCCATACCGAGCCAGCCCGAGAGCATCCGCGCGTACTCGGGCCGCAGGGCGGTGTCGCGGATCCCCGCGACGATCGGCGCCGCGGCCCGCAAGGCACCGACCCGGCCCTCGGCGGTGTCGAGGTCGAACGCGGCGAGCGTGGACTTGATGACGAACTCGAAGAGCGGCACGCGCGAGCGCACGAGCGCCTGCACGGCGTCGGGCCCTTGCGCGAGGCGTAGGTCGCACGGGTCCATGCCGCTCGGCTCGACGGCCACGAAGGTCTGCGCGGAGAACGACTGGTCCTCGCCGAACGCCCGCAGGGCGGCCTTGCGCCCCGCCTCGTCCCCGTCGAACGTGAAGATGATCTCGCCGCCCGTGGAGCGACCCGAGGCGAGCTGGACTCCCCCGCCCACGGACGTGTCCCCGAGCAGCCGGCGCACGACGCGCACGTGGTCGGAGCCGAACGCCGTGCCGCACGTCGCGACGGCGGTGGTCACGCCGGACAGGTGCGCCGCCATGACGTCGGTGTACCCCTCGACCACCACCACCTGGCGGTTCTTCGCGATCTCGCGCTTGGCGAGGTCGAGCCCGTAGAGGACCTGAGCCTTGTGGTACACGGCCGTCTCGGGCGTGTTGAGGTACTTGGGCCCCTGGTCCTCCTCGAACAGGTGCCGCGCGCCGAAGCCGATCACGTCGCCCGTGACCTCGCGGATGGGCCAGATGAGCCGCCCGCGGAAGCGGTCGTAGACGCCGCGCTGGCCCTGGCTCACGAGGCCCGCAGCCGTGATCTCGGCGTCCGTGAAGCCGCGCCCGCGCAAGTGCCGCAGCAGCGCGTCCCAGCCCTGCGGGGCGAACCCGAGACCGAAGTGTTCCGCGTGCGAGGACTCGAAGCCGCGCTCGGTGAGGAACTTCCTGGCCGCCGCGGCGCCGGGGCTCGCGAGCTGCTCGGTGAAGAACTGCGCTGCGGTCGCGTTCGCCTCGAGCAAGCGGCGGCGCGAGCCGACGTCGACGCCGGAGCGGGGGCCGCCGCCCTCCTCGTAGCGCAGCGTGATGTTGTAGCGGCCCGCGAGGTACTCGACGGCCTCGGCGAACGCGAGCCCGTCGATCTTCTGCACGAAGGAGATGACGTCGCCACCCTCGCCGCAACCGAAGCAGTGCCACAGCCCGAGCTGCGGGCGCACGTGGAACGAGGGGCTGCGCTCGTCGTGGAAGGGGCACAGTCCCTTCGCAGAGCCGACGCCGGCCGTCTTGAGCGTCACGTGCGCCCCGACGATCTCCTCGATGCTCGCGCGCTCACGGACGAGTGCCACGTCCTCGCGCTTGATCCGTCCGGCCACGCGGTGAGTCTAGGTGTTCCGGCCGCGACCGGGCCGCGGGATCAGCGCCGCGGTGGACGGGCGAGACGCGCGTGCCACTGCGCCGCGGAGATGTCCGTGAGCGACGCGACCTGATCGACGACGGCGCGCAGCCGGGCGCCGTCGTCGGCGGCCTCGGCCCAGTCCGCCGCGAACGCCGGCTCGAGCCCGAGCGGGGCCCTCGCGGCGAGGACCTCGACGAGGTCGGTGAGCATGTCGCGCTGGCGCTGGTAGAGCGGCTCGGCCTCTCGCGGGCCCATGACGTAGGCGACGGCGAGGCCCTTGAGCACGAGGATCTCCGCGACGGTCTCGCCGGGGACCACGAGCTCGGCAGCGTACCGCGTGAGGGGTCCGTCCCCGTACTGCTCTCGGGTCGCGGACTCGGCGGCGCGCACGAAGCGGCCGATGAGCTGGCTCGTCGTGTCCTTGAGCTGGGCGAGCTCGGCGCGCGAGCCCGCGAAGTCGGTCTGCCACAGGTGCGCCCCCACGAGGCGGTCCATCGCGGCATGGAGCGCGTCGGCGGGCGTGTCCGGTCCGTACCACTCGAGCACCGCCGCGACGACGCGCGCGCGGTGCTCGTCGTCGGCCAGGTGCGCGAAGTCGATCTTGCCCCCCACCACGGCGTCCTCGACGTCGTGCACCGAGTAGGAGATGTCGTCGGCGAGGTCCATGACCTGGGCCTCGATGCAGCGCACGCCGGGGGCCGCCCCCTCGCGCAGCCACGCGAACACCTCGGAGTCTTCGGCATAGACACCGAACTTGGGGTTGCTCGCGCCATCGCTGCGCGCGGGCCCCTCGCCGATCCCCCACGGGTACTTGACGGACGCGTCGAGGCTCGCGCGCGTGAGATTGAGGCCAGCCGAGCGCCCTGCGGCGTCGATCACCTTGGGCTCGAGCCGGGTCAGCAGGCGCAGGGTCTGGGCGTTGCCCTCGAAGCCGCCGATGTCCGCGGCCGCCTGGGCCAGCGCACGCTCGCCGTTGTGCCCGAACGGCGGGTGACCCAGGTCGTGCGCGAGGCATGCCGTGTCGACCACGTCCGGGTCGCACCCGAGCGACTTGCCGAGCTCGCGCCCCACCTGGGCCACCTCGAGCGTGTGCGTGAGCCGCGTGCGCACGAAGTCGTCCGTCGCGGGACCCAGCACCTGGGTCTTGTCCGCGAGCCGCCGCAGCGCCGAGGAGTGCACGAGCCGCGCGCGGTCCCGCTCGAACGCCGTGCGCGTGCGGGACTTCGGTTCCTCGACCACCCAGCGTTCCCGGTCGGCGGCGTCGTAGCCGAGCGCACGGGAAGGGGTCACGCGTCCAGCCTAGTGGGGGCGGCCGTCAGCCCAGGCGCCACACCTGCAGCCCCGCTCCCGTGGGCGGCAGCACGAGGGCGCCGTCGTCGTACCCGAGCCGTGCGCCCCCGTAGAGGTTCTCCCCCGGTCCCGCGATCCCGCGGAGACGAGCGCCTTCCCACGGGGCGCGCGAGGCGAGGACGAGGACGGCTTCCGACGGCGTCTCGCGCACGAACGCGACGGCGTCGGTGCCGACGTCGAACCACCGCAGCCCGCCGCGTCGTAGCGGCTCGCTCCCCCGGCGCAGCGCGAGGAGCTCGCGGTAGAGCTCGAACGAGCCAGCGTCCCATCGAGAGGCACCGTCCCAGCGCGAGGCGTCGTCCCACGGCATCGTGGTGCGCGCGTGCTCGCCGTTCGAGCCCTCGGCGCCCACCTCGTCTCCCGCGAACACCATGGGTGTGCCGGGCAGGGTCACGAGCAGGCCGACGGCCACCTCGAGGAGCGCGCGGTCGCCGCCCAGGAGCGTGCGGATGCGCGGGGTGTCGTGCGAGCCGAGCAGGTTCCACTGGCGGCTCGACACGCTCCACGGCACGGCCGCAGCGAACTCACGCATCGAGACGACCATGTCGCGCGCCGAGCGACGGGCCACGCGCGCGGGCAGATCCCACACGTCCGAGCCGTCCTGCGGGCGCAGCCACGACCACACGGGACGTGTGAAGGCCGCGTAGTTCATCGTCGCGTGCCAGCCGTCCCCCGCGAGGTCGCCGCTCGGGTCGTGCGAGAGCTCCGCGACGAGGGCGAGGTCGGGGCGCACGGCGGCCATGGTCGCGCGCATCGTCCGGGCGACGCGGGCGGCGTCGTCCTGCGCGCCGTAGCGGCCCGTCATGTTCGCGACGTCCACGCGCCAGCCGTCGAGCAAGTACGGCTCCGCGAGCCAGCGCGCCGTCACCGAGCCGGGGCCGTCCACGGTGCGCCGGGCCAGCTCGGCGCTCGTGTGGTCGAGCTTGGGCAGCCACGGCATGCCCTTCCAGCCCACGTGGCCGCCGTCGGCCCAGTAGTAGAAGTCTCGTTCCGGCGCCTCGGGGTCCGCGCTCGCCCGCGTGAACCACTCGTGGGCGTAGCCCGTGTGGTTCGTGGTGAGGTCACCCATGATGCGCATGCCGCGCGCGTGCACGGCCGCCGAGAGCTCCGCGAGGGCCTCGTTCCCGCCGAGCAGCGGGTCCACGCGGTCGAAGGTCGCGGCGTCGTAGCGGTGCACCGACGTCGCCTCGAACACCGGCGTGAGGTAGAGCACGTCCACACCGAGGCGCTCGAGGTGGTCCAGGCGCTCGGCGATACCTCGCAGGTCGCCCCCGTAGACGGTCGCGGAGGTATCGCGCCCGCGCGCGGGAGGTTCGGCGTCCCACGAGGCCGCGGGGACGGCCCACGAGGGGAGCTCACGGGCGTCCGCGGCGGCGGAGCGCGCGAAGCGGTCGGGGAACACCTGGTACACGGCGGCGTCGCGCAACCAGTCCGGCCCGGGCCCGTGGACGGTGAGGCGGAAGTCGGCGCCGTCGGGCACGTCGCGGTGGCGCGTGCCCCGCCCGTTGACCCACCGGTACCCGTCCGGGTGGTCCAGCAAGAAGCGGTACCCGGTCACCGGGTTGTGGACGGGCACCTCGGCGACGTACCAGCGGTCGCGGGCGTCCTCACGGTCGAGGCGTGCCGGGTGCGTGAACGGTTCGCCGTCGTGCACGTATCGCACGTGGACGCTCTGCTCGCCGTATCCGCGGGGAACCCGAAGGCGCACGGGCACCACGTCCCCGAGGCGTGGCGTCCCCGCGGGGACGTAGGCCTCGGAGCCGTCGTGGTGCGCCTCGGGGTGGGCGTCCCTCACTTCACCGAGCCGGCCGTGAGGCCGCCCACGATGTACTTCTGGAGGAACAGGAACAACAGCACCACCGGGATCGCGCTGATCACGGCACCCGCCGTGAACAGGCCCCAGTTCGCGTTGGTCTGGTCCGAGACCCACTGGAACATGCCCACCGCGAGAGTCCAGTTCTGCTCGGACTGCAGGATGAGCTTCGCGAGCAGGAAGTCAGAGAACGAGCTGATGAAGGACAGCAGGGCGACGACGGCGAGGATGGGTGCGACGAGCCGCAGGATGATGGTCCAGAAGATCTGCGCGTGGCTCGCCCCGTCGATCTTGGCGGCCTCGTCGATCTCCTTGGGGATCGTGTTGAAGAAGCCGTACATGAGGAACGTGTTCACGCCGAGCGCGCCGCCCAGGTAGACGGTGATGAGCGCGAGCCGCGAGTTCAGGCCGAGCGCCGGGACCACCTCACCGAGCGAGAGCAGCAAGAGGAACACCGCGACGAACGCGAGGAGCTGCGGGAACATCTGGATCACGAGCAGGCTCGTGAGCGCCGTGCGCCGCCCGGTGAACCGGAACCGCGAGAACGCATACGCCGCGGCCGCACCCATGATCACCGTCGCGACGGCCGTGACGCTCGCGATCACGAGTGTGTTGAGCGTCCACTGCCAGAAGCGAGTGCCGCCGAGCGCGGCGTAGTTGTCACCCGAGAAGCTCGTGAAGAGCCGCGCAGAACCCGACAGCGAGCCCGACGTCGAGACGGAGGACGAGATCACGTAGACGATCGGGAACGCCGCATACACGATCGCGACGAGGCCGACCGCATAGCGCCAGCCGAGCTCGGCGAACCACGTGCCGAAGGACATCCGTCGAGTCGGCTCCGGGGCCACGGTGCGCGCGGGGGCGGAGGTGAGGGTGCTCATCAGTGGATCTCCTCCAGGGCACGGGTCTTGCGGAAGCTGATCACCGAGATGGTCGCGACGACCACGAAGATGACGATCGACAGAGCGCTCGCGAGGCCGTAGTTCTTCGCCGCGGCGCCATCGAGGCCGGAGATCGAGTAGACCATCGTGATGAGGATGTCCGTCGCGCCCACGGGGACCGACGCGTCGGCGAACCTCGGGTTCCCCTCGGTGAGCATCTCGATGATGTTGAAGTTGTTGAAGTTGAAGGCGAAGGACGAGATCAGCAGGGGCGCTACGGCCACGAGGAGGAGCGGGAGCGTGATCGAGCGCCAGATGCGCAGCTTGCCCGCACCGTCGATGCGGGCCGCCTCGAGGACGTCCTTGGGGATCGCCTGGAGCGCGCCCGTGCAGATGAGGAACATGTAGGGGAAGCCCACCCACAGCTGGACGCAGAGCACGGCG
>JAAYZM010000105.1 GCA_012514835.1 Actinomycetales bacterium | reverse complement strand
GCTCGTGGCCTCGGGAGGTGTCGTGCCGGAGGGTGGCCGGTGGCGCGTGCCCGGCACGGACCGCACGCACTGGGTCTCACTTGACGGTGGCGGCTCGTGCACGTGCGCATGGTGGACGCGCCACGGGACGCAGCGCGGGCCGTGCAAGCACCTGCTGGCCGCCCGGCTCGCGGCGGGCCCCGCGTAGCGGTCGAACCCGCGGGCCGCCGTCGGACCCTGGTGGGCGAGGGCGGCGCGGCGCTACCGTGTGGCCCATGCACGGGGGAGACGGCGGGACCTGGGGCGAGACGCCGCCCCGCTTCGACGCGCGGCGCGCTGCCGCCGAACGACCGCACCCGGCCCGGCTCCCGGTGATCCAGGAGCCCTCGCCCGCGTGGCTCAACCGCTACGGCTGGCTGCTCGCCGTGAGCCCGGCCGTGCTCGTGGCGCTCGCCATCATGGGGCTCGATATCGAGTCGTGGCCCGTGCGCGGGGCGTACCTCGTCGTGTTCCTCGGGCTCGCCGTGCTCGACGCGCGCGTGCTGCGCACCGCTGGGTACCAGTCCGTGACGGCGTTCTGGGCCCTGGTTCCGGTGCCCGTCATGTACCTCGTGCACCGCACGCGGGTTGGTCGCCAGTCGTGGCTCGTGCCCGTGCTGTGGGCAATCGTCGCGGCCGGCGCGTTCGTGTACGGGATGGTGACGGCCGACGGCGAGGAGGCTGAGGTCGCGGAGTCCATGGCCGTCGGCTCGATCGTCGAGCGCGGGGTCGAGGATGCGTACCAGTCCGCGGGGCGCGGCGGTGTGGCCGTCGACTGTCCCGAGGTGATGTGGGGCGCGGTGGGCGAGGTGTTCGAGTGCGCCGCGAGCGAGGGCGGGACGTCGTGGACGGTCGAGATCGTGCTCGGGGCCGACGACGCGTGGACCTGGCGCGAGGCCTCCTGACAGGGCAGTTTCCCAACACGCTGTTGGGAGATTGCCCCCGGGGGGTTTCGCGACTCCCCCGAGCAGTCAGACAACCAGAGCAGTCAGACGGCCTGAGCGTCGTCACCCCAGAGCAGCGTGCGGGCCGGACCCGCGGGAAGGTGGGCGAGCGGGCCCGGTGGGTAGCTCGTGCCGGGATCCTTCACCGTCCCGACCAGGTCCGTGCCGATGACCAGGGGCGAGCCGTCCGCAGCATCGAACTCCGCGGCAGCGATGCGCACCCGGCCTAGGTCGTTGCTCACCGCGGGTACGCGGCACGGCTCGACCAGCGCGGCGGGCAGGTCTGACTCGAGCCAGACGGTCCCCTCCTCGACCACCACCCGAGCACGGCCCCCCACGACTGATCGCGGCGAACGTTCAAAAGCCACCGGGCGCGCGCCGTCGGCGTACGCGTTGCTCCAGACGTACGCGGGCTGCCACTCCCGGTGGAACCGGGAGTGGTCCCCGACCCCGCCCGAAGTGACCCGAGCCAGGTACTCGTCCCACGAACCAGGTGCCGCAGCGTAGGCAGAGGTCCCGCACGCTGGCACCGTGTCCTCGCCGAGGAAAGGCGCGTCGGGACCGTAGACGTCCTCGCCCGACCCGACGAAGAGATTGCCGACGTACCGGTCGTCTCCCCCGTAGACGAACGCGTACCCGGCGATCTGGGTCGAGTGCGGCACGTGGTACGGCGTCGCGCGGTCCAGCACCGGCTGCACGCGCACCGCACCGAGCACGAGGTTGTTGACGAACGCGTTGCCCTGGCTGAACAGCTCGATCGCGACGGGCGAGGCGAGCACGTTGTGGTCCACGACGGTAGGCCCGTGCGCGACCTCCACGAAGAGGTCGCGGATGTTGTCGAACAGCAGGTTCCGGGTGACCCGGGTGCCCTGGACCTGCCAGTCGAGCCAGATCCCCAGCGTCGTGTCGTGGATCAGGTTGTGCTCGATCGTGACGTCGATCGGGGCGTCGCGCTCCGACGCGAAACCGTCACCCGTCGCCGCGTTCTTGCCGAGGCTCACGCCCGCACACTTCGAGTCCCTGACGAGGTTGTCCTCGATGATCCAGCCCTTGGCCCAGTTCGGGCCCACGAGCCCCGGCTGGTCCGCCGTCGGCGGTGCCCACGGCGTGGCCGCCTGCGCCAGCTCGAACCCGCGCACCGTGATGTAGTCCACGTGGCTGCGCTCCGGGTAGAACACCGCCGGACGCACGCTGATCTCCACGAGCGCAGCACCCGGGTCCACGTCCTGGAAGTTGGCCCAGATGGTGGTGGCGTGCTCGCCCACCTCGGCGAACCAGACCAAGAGCGTCCGGTCAGGCTCGAGCAGCTCGACGTCGCGGTCGGTCCACGAGTACCGGACGCGCGCGCGGCGGCGAGGAGAGCGGGGCCGCCGACGACGAGCTCGCCGTCGGCGCTCTGGCCACCGCCTGCGTCCCGCCACGTCGAGCTCGCCACCTCCCTCACGCTGCGCGGCAGCACAGCACCCGCACCGGCCTCACCCTGACGGGGCGCGCCGCGTGACGGCGCACTGCCGAACCCGGCTCTTCATCCTGGTCAGCGGAGCGGCGAGGCTCTAGGTTGTGACCATGCAGGGGTGGCATGGGGCGGGCTGGGCAGACGACACGATCGACCGCGCCCCGGAGCCCGAGCCCCGACCGGTGCGTGACATCAACCGGTATGCGATCGCCCTCGGGCTGAGCCCCCTGCTGGGGATCGTGTTCATCCTCTTCGGCGTCATTTCCTCATGGCCGCTGGACCTCGTGGTCTGGGCGGGCCTCATCGTGCTCGCCATCCTCGACGCTCGCGAGCTTCGCCGCGCTGGGTACCGGGTCCACGCGTGGTGGATCCTGCTCCTCACGCTCGTCCACCTGGTCCACCGCAAGCGCCGCACCGGGCAGAGCGCGACCCTGCCGTGGGTGTGGGTCGCGTGCGCGCTCGCCGCGTTCGCCGTGGGCCTCATGACCTACGACTTCGACGCTGAGCTCGACGCGGGCGACACCGCGGGCACCACCAGCAGCCTCGTCGGGGGCCCGTTCGTCATCTCGGGCACACCGTGAGGGAACCCCCGCGCGGCTGGCACACGTCCGGCTGGCCGGAGCAGCCGGTCGACGTGCGCGAGCGCGTGGGCCACAATCCCGAGCAGGGGTTCTTCGAGTACGCGCGCCAGAACCCGCGTGCCATCGCGATCGGCGCGAGCCCCATCACCTTCGTCGGGTTCGCGTTCCTGAACCCGTGGATCGCACTGCTCGTCATTCTCGCCACCCACGTCGCGGTCATCGCGCTCGTGGTCCTCGACGCAGCGGCCTTGCGGCGCCGGGGGTACACCGCGATGACGGCGTGGTGGATCTGGGAGGGCGTGATCTTCTACCTCGTCCACCGAGGGCGCCAGACGGGCACCCCACCGCACGCGATCTTCACGTGGGTGGTCGCCGTGGTGATCGTCGTCGTCAGCCTGGTGTTCTTCATGGACTGGCACTGGCACGAGGGTGACGCCGCGGCCCTCGCGAGTGTCGTGGGTGCGCTGGCCCGTCCCACCGCCTGAGCAGGCATGCGAACGGCCCCCGTCCTGTGCGGACCGGGGGCCGTTCGACCGTGTGCGCGAGGGGGGACTTGAACCCCCACGTCCGTAAGGACACTGGCACCTGAAG
>JAAYZM010000104.1 GCA_012514835.1 Actinomycetales bacterium | reverse complement strand
CGTGCCGAGATGGGCTCGCGCCCGCGGTGCTTCTTGTCCTGGCGCGCGTAGCCGTAGAACGGCTGGACCACGGTGATCGTCTTGGCAGAGGCCCGCTTGAGGGCGTCGACCATGATGAGCTGCTCCATGATCCACTGGTTGATGGGGCTCGTGTGGGACTGCAGCACGAACGCGTCCGCCCCGCGCACCGACTCCCCGAACCGCACGTAGATCTCGCCGTTCGCGAAGTCGTAGGCCGTGGTGGGGACCAGCTCGACCCCGAGGGACTCCGCGACGGCGTCCGCGAGGGCGGGGTGAGCGCGTCCCGAGACGAGGACGAGGCGCTTGTCGCCGTTGGTGGAGAAGAGCCCGGTCATCCGCGTTCGTCCTTCGTGCTCGCAACGTTCGCCCCGGGGCCGGTGGACCCGGAGGAGTCTTCGGCGATCGCCTGCTGGGCTCCCGTGGCCGCCGCGAGCACGCGGTCGCGCTCGGCGCGCGCCTGCGGGCCGAGCTCCTCCACCCCGGCGGCCCCGAGGGCGCGCTCGGCCGCCTGGGCAGCGTCGGTGCCGGGGCGCGAACGCAGCACCCAGCCCTCGATGTTGCGCTGCGGACCCGAGGAGACCCCGAGCGATCCCGGCGGCACGTCGCGACGGATCACGGAGCCCGCGCCCGTGTAGGCGCCGTCACCCACCTCGACGGGGGCCACGAACATGTTGTCCGAGCCCGTCCGCACGTGCGAGCCGATCGTCGTGTGGTGCTTGCGCACGCCGTCGTAGTTGACGAACACCGACGACGCGCCGATGTTCGAGTGGTCGCCGATCGTCGCGTCGCGCACGTACGTCAGGTGCGGCACCTTCGAGCCCTCGCCGATCGTCGCGTTCTTGACCTCGACGAACGTCCCGATCTTGCCCTTGCGGCCGAGCCGGGCGCCGGGGCGCAGGTAGGCGAACGGGCCCACGGTCGCCTTCGGTCCGACGACGGCGGACGAGCCGTGAGTCCGCACGACGACGGCCCCCTCGCCGACCTCGACGTCGGTGAGCGTCGTGTCGGGGCCGATCCTCGCGCCCTCGCCCACGCGCGTCGCGCCGTGGAGCTGCGTGCCGGGCAACAGCTCGACGTCGCGCGCGAGCTCGACGTCCGCGTCGACCCACGTGCTCGCCGGGTCCACCACGGTCACGCCCTCGCGCATCCAGCCCTCGAGGATCCGGCGGTTGAGCTCGGCGCGCAGCACCGAGAGCTGGACTCGGTCGTTGACGCCCTCCACGGTGATGGGGTCGTCGGTGCGCACGGCACGCACGGCTCCGCCGTCGGCCCGTGCGATCGCGATGACGTCCGTGAGGTAGACCTCGCCCTGCGCGTTGTCCCGGCCCAGGCGCGCGAGGGCGCCGCGCAGGACGGCGGCGTCAAACACGTAGACCGAGGCATTGACCTCGCGGATCGCCCGCTCGTCGTCGGCGGCGTCCTTCTCCTCGACGATCCGCTCGACCGCACCCGTCCCCGCCTCGCGCACGATGCGGCCGTAGCCGAACGCGTCCTCGAGCTCGGTGGTCAGGAGGGTCACGGCGTTGCCGTCCGCGGCGTGCGCGGCCTGCAGCTCGTCGAGCGTCGCGCCGTCGAGCAGGGGCGTGTCCCCCGCGATGACCACGACGGTCCCGTCCACCTGCGTCTGCCCGTCGCCCGCGAGCGCGCCGTCCGCGTGGGCCGCGGCGTCGAGCACCCCGAGCGCGCACTGGACCGCGCGGCCCGTGCCGGGGACCTCGTCCTGGTCCGCGATCAGCACGCCCGGGTCCATCTCGAGGGCGTGCGCGGCGACGATGTCGCGTCCGTGACGGACGACGACGGCGAGACGCCGCGGCTCGAGCTCGCGTGCCGCGACGAGCGCGTGACCGAGCATCGACCTGCCCGCCAGCTCGTGGAGCACCTTGGGGGTGCTCGATCGCATCCGGGTGCCCTCACCTGCGGCAAGGACGATGACGGCGGCGGGCCGAGGGGTGGTCACCGAGGAAGCTCCCGTGGGGTGTAGCCGAGGCATGGCGCACGGCCACTCTACCGCCGGGACCGGGCTTGTCCTCCCGCTCCGCCCCCAGGACTCGAACCTGGACTGCAAGGCTCCAAAGGCCTGCGTGCTGCCATTACACCAGGGCGGATCGCCCGCGACGCGTGCCCGGACGGCGCACCCAGTCTGCCAGCCCGAACGGGCATGATGGTCACGTGGCCAACGAGAGCAGACGCCCCGCGCGGGCGAGGATGACCGCCGCGCAACGCCGCGCCCAGCTCATCGGGGTGAGCCGCAAGCTGTTCGCGGAGAAGGGCTTCGACCTCACGAGCGTCGAGGAGATCGCCGCGCGCGCCGAGGTCTCCAAGCCCGTGGTCTACGAGCACTTCGGGGGCAAGGAGGGCATCTACGCCGTCGTCGTCGACCGCGAGGTGACGGCCCTCACGAGCGCCCTGACGGACGCCCTCACGGAGGGCGGGCACCCCAAGGTGCTCGTCGAGCGCACGGCCCTCGCCCTGCTGACCTACATCGAGGCCAACACCGACGGGTTCCGAATCTTGGTGCGTGACTCCCCCGTGGCCCAGGCCTCGGGCACGTTCTCGAGCCTCATCGGGGACGTCGCGACGCAGGTCGAGCACCTGCTCGCGGACCAGTTCAAGAAGCAAGGGCTCGATCCGAAGACGGCCCCCATCTACTCGCGCATGCTCGTGGGCATGGTCGCCCTCACCGGCCAGCACTGGCTCGAGGAGCGCAGCCTCAAGAAGGCCGACGTCGCCGCCCACCTCGTCAACCTCGCGTGGAACGGGCTCGTGGGGCTCGAGCGCCGACCCACGCTCCCGTCGTCGGGCACGGCCCGCAGCCCCAAGCCCTGACGGCGGAAGTATCTCGATGTCGAGTAATCTCGGCACATGAGCGCGCAGCCCACGAGCACCGACCCCGACGAGGTCGACCGCATCGTCGAGGCCTGGCAGCGCGAGCGGCCCGACCTCGACGTCACGCCGCTCACTGTCCTCTCGCGCGTGACGCGCCTCGCCCGGCACCTCGACCTCGCTCGCCGCGGCGCCTTCTCCCGCTCTGACCTCGAGTCGTGGGAGTTCGACGTGCTCGCCGCCCTGCGCCGCGCGGGCGCGCCGTACCGCCTCTCCCCCGGAGCCCTGCTCACCCAGACGCTCGTGACGTCCGGCACCATGACCAACCGCATCGACCGCATGGTCGCCCACGGCCTCGTGCGCCGCGAGCCCTCCCCGGACGACCGCCGGGGCGTGCTCGTGCGCCTCACCGACGAGGGTCTCGCCCGGGTGGACGCCGCGATGGCGGACTTCCTCGACGTCGAGGCGAGCCTCTTGCGCGGGCTCACGAGCGATCAGCGCGACGAGCTCGCGGGGCTCTTGCGCATCGTGGTCCGCCAGTTCGACGAGTGATCTGACGCCCGCAAGGGCGGTGGCCGTACCCTGGGGCGCATGCTGCTGCCCCTCAGGCTCTTGCGCGACCGGTGGCCCACGTGGCTCGAACGCACGGCGGACCGGTTCGTCTGGTCCGACCCGAGCGTCATCACCCGCCCCGACGTGACGTCCGAGCGGTTCCGCGAGGCCATGTCCGCGATCCACGTGGGCGGCACCATCAAGATCACGTCGAGCGACCGGCACCCCGAGCCGGACTCCCTCCTGATCGACCACGTCGACACCACCGGGCTCGTGATCGCGGACGTCGGCGCCTCGGACGGCTCGACCTCGCTCGACCTCGTGCGCCGCCTCGAGGGCTTCGCCGGGTACGTCATCTCCGACCTCTTCCTCGAGATCTCGTGGGCGCGCGCGGGCCGCCGCACCGTGCTGTACGACCCGGCGGGCGAGCCGATCCTCCTGACCGGGCACCGGTTCCTCGCGTGGCCGTCGATCTCCCGGGTGATCCGCACCCTCGTCGGTCCCGCGCTGCGGCGCGTCGGACGCGAGCCGCGCCAGCCCGTGACGCTCCTCAACCCCGAGGTCGTCGCGCTCCTCGCGCGCGACCCGCGCGTCACGACCCGCGAGCACGACGTGTTCACCGAGTGGCCCGACCCGAAGCCCGACGTCATCAAGGTCGCCAACCTGCTGCGCCGCCTCTACTTCGGCGACGAGGACATCGCGCGGGCCTTGCGCGCGCTGCACGCGAGCCTCGCACCCGGCGGGCACCTGCTGATCGTCGACAACTCCCGAGAGCCCGGGATGCCCCCGCGCGGCGGGCTGTACCGCCGTGAGGACACCGGCTTCGCGCTCGTCGCCGAGACACCGAACACCCCCGAGATCGGAGCCCTCGTGCTCGGGCTCGACGCGGCAGGGGCGTCGAAGACCCCCGAGGCGTGAGGAACCGGGCCGCCCTCGGCGGGGGCAGCCTGCTGCTGCTCGCCGCCGTGCTCGTGGTCGCGGGCAACCTGCGCGGGCCCATCGCGGCGATCGGTCCCGTGATCGACGAGATCACCGTCGAGCTCGCGCTGTCCCCCGCCGCCGTGGGGCTCCTCACCGGGCTGCCCGTGCTGTGCTTCGCGCTCGCCGCGCCGCTCGCCTCGTGGCTCATCGGACGCGTGGGGGTGGGTCTCGCCGTCGCGGGGGCCCTCGCGCTCCTCGTGACCGGCACCGTGGTGCGCTCGAGCGCGGGATTCGCGGCCGCCGTGGTCGGGACGCTGCTGATCGGCGTGGCGATCACGGCCGGCAACATCGCGATCCCCGTGGTCACTCGGCGCGACTTCCCGCTCCTCATCGCGGGGGTCACGGGGGCGAGCACCGCGGCGATGAACCTCGGGGCCATGACGACGACGGCGTTCACCGCGCCGATCGCGGAGGCTCACGGCTGGCGTTGGGCGACCGGCGTCTGGGGCTTCGCCGCCGCCGCCGCGCTCGTGCTGTGGGTCGCCGCCGGCCTCGTGCGCCGGGCCCGACGACGGCCCGCGGGCCTCGCGTCGACCTCGTCCGGCCCTGACGCGAGGTTGGCTCCTCTCGGCGCGCCGAGCCCGGGGGCGCCGTCGTCGGACAGCGTCGCCCTGCCCGAACCCGGCCCCCTCCCCCACGTGCTGCGCCGCTCGTTCGTGTGGGCGCTCGCGCTCGTGTTCGCGGTGCAGTCCTTCGGGTACTACGGGATGACGGCGTGGCTGCCGCAGGTGCTCGGTGACGTCCTCGCGCTCGACGCGACGCGCGCGGGCGGTGCCGCGGCGCCGTTCCAGGCCGCGGCGATCCTCTCCGCGCTCACCGTGCCCGTGTTCCTCGCGCGCCGGGTGCCGCCGCGCGTGGTGTTCCTCGTGCTCGTGGGGCTGTGGCTCGCGCTCCCGCTCGGCATGCTGCTCGCGCCCGCGGGGTGGCCCGTGTGGGTGACGTCCGCCGGGCTCGCGCAGGGCGGGCTCTACACCGTGGTGATCTCCGTGGTGCTGCACCGGGCCGCGAGCGTCGCGGACGCGCGGCGGTCCTCCGCGGCCGTGCAGTCGATCGGGTACGTGCTCGCCGCGACCGGCCCGAGCGTGCTGGGCCAGCTCTACGGCGCGAGCGGCACGTGGACCGTCCCGATGCTCTCCCTCGCGGCGGCGTTCCTGGTCGCGGCGGCGTCAGGTTCCTACGCGATGCGCCCCCTCCCCGCCCGCTGACCCCACCCGCTCCCCCCACCCGCGAGGTAGTGATCTTCGCGCGAGGTAGTGACGAGAAAGTCACTACCTCGCGCGAAGATCACTACCTCGGCGGAGGGCAGAGGAGGAGGAGGGGGGAGGAGGAGGAGGAGGTTGGGGGTCAGGGGGTGGGCTCGAGGACTCGCGTGAGGTCGGGGAGGCGGGACTGGAGCATGCGGTGGACCGTCCAGTGCATCCACACGAGGCTCACGGCCGTGAGCACGAACAGCGCGAGGAACGTGGACTGCGGCATGCCCGTCCAGCCCTGCAGGTAGGCGAACACGGGCGGCAGCACGAAGCCACCGAGCGCACCGAGCGTCCCCACGAGCCCGCCGACGGCGCCCACGTCCTTCGGGAAGTACTCCGGGATGTGCTTGAACACCGCCGCCTTGCCGACCCCCATCGCGACGCCCACCACGAACACGAGCACGGTGAACGCCGTCACGCCGAGCTCGTACGGGAGCACCTCGCGCAGCCCGCCCGACGCCGCGTCCCCGGGCACCTTGATGACGATGTACCCGTACGGCATCATCAGCACCCCACTCGCGGCGAGCATCACGAAGAAGGTCGCGTACATGACGCGGCGCGCCCCGAACCGGTCCGCGAGGTGCCCCCCGAGGGGCCGCAGAAGGCTCGCCGGGAAGATGAACAGCGCCGTGAGCAGCGCGGCCGTGCTGAGCGGCAGGTCGTAGACGTCCACGTAGTACTTGGGCAGCCACGAGGACAGCGCGACGTACGCCCCGAACACCACGACGTAGTACAGCGAGAACCGCCACACACGCACGCTGCGCAGCGGGGCCAGCATCGACGCGAGCGTGCGTCCCTGCCCTGGGCGCAGGTCCGGCCGCGGCGCCACGGCCCACAGCACGACGGCCATGATGACCAGCAGCAGCGCGTACAGCATCGGCACGAAGCGCCAGCCGCCGAAGGACAGCCCCGCGATGGTCAGCGTAGGCACCGCAGCGATGAGCCACGGCCCGATGAGCTTGGTCACCGAGGCGCCCACGTTGCCCGCCCCGAACACCCCGAGCGCGAAGCCTTGCTGCGAGCGCGGGTACCACGCGGAGTCCCACGCGATCCCCACCGAGAACGCGTTCCCCGCGAAGCCCGCGAAGAACGCGAGGCCCAGCAGCATCCCGAAGCTCGAGGCCTGGGACACGAGGAACGTCGGCACGGCCGTGGCGAGCAGCATGACGAGGAACACGATGCGCCCGCCGTAGCGGTCCGCGAGGATGCCCACCGGCAGGCGCCAGATCGATCCGTTGAGGATCGCGACGGCGGTCAGCCACGCGAGCTCGACGTCGGACAGACCAAACTCGTCCCGGATCGGGATGCCCAGCACACCGAACATGAGCCACACCGCGAACATGAGCGTGAACGCCGTGGTGGACACGACGAGCACGCGGCGGCGCGGCCCCTTCGCGGTGGTCGCTGCGTCGGCTTCCATGGCGCTCCCTTCCCCGGGTGGCGCGCGACGCGCGCCTCGAGCCGAGCGTACGGAAGCCCCGCCTCCTCGGCGCGCCCGAATGCCGGGAGAAATCCAGGTCAGCGGTGGGTGAGCAGGGTCGCGCCGGCCACGGGGCCCGTCGCGGTGCGGACCTCGTCCGCCACGCCCGCGCCCGCGAGTGTGGTCGAGAGCTCGAGGGCGTGCTGGGCGCTGCGCGCGAGCACGGCCACGGTGGGGCCGGAGCCTGAGACGACGGCCCCGAGCGCCCCGGCCTCGCTGGCCACCTCGAGCGGCCCCTCGAGGTCGGGAGACAGGTCGAGGGCCGCCTGCTGGAGGTCGTTGTGCAGCGCGGCACCGAGCGCGCCGGGATCCCCGCGGCGCAGCGCGAGCAGCAGCGCGACGTCGGCCTCCGGGTCGAGGCGCGCGCGGCCCCCGGTCCGCTCGTCGAACCTCGCGTACACGGCGGGCGTGGACTGCCCCTCGTGCCGGATCGCGAGCACCCAGTGGAACTGTCCGTGCACGAGCGCGGGCGAGAGCAGGTGACCGCGCCCCTGCCCCACGGCCGTGTGACCGAGCAGCGTGAACGGCACGTCCGCCCCGAGCTCCCCCGCGAGCTCCGTGAGCTCCTCACGCGAGAACCCCGTGCGCCACAGCGCGTCGCACGCCACGAGCGCCGCCGCCGCGTCCGCCGAACCACCCGCCATGCCGCCCGCCACGGGCACGTCCTTGCGCACGTGCAGCGCGACGTGCGGCTCGATCCCCGCACGCTCGGCGAGGAGCACGGCGGCCCGCGCGGCGAGGTTCTCCGGTCCCGTCGGCACCAGCTCGGCCTGCGCGCCCGACACGGTGAGGCTCACGCCGTCGCCCGGGCGCGCGCTGACCTCTTCGTAGACGGACACCGCCTGGAACGTCGTGACGAGCGGGTGGTACCCGTCCTCGCCCACGGGGCCGCAGCGCAGCGAGAGGTTGATCTTGCCGGGTGCCCGTACGTGCACCACGCGGTCCTCGCCCACCACCTCGAGCGGGCTCATGAGCGCGGACCGCCGTCCAGGGCTACCCCCGCGGCCACGAGGGCCTCCGCGACGCGTGCGAAGTCCGCGACGTCGAGCCGCTCGCCCCGCGCCTGCGGGTCCACCCCTGCGGCCTCGAGCGCCGACTGCGCGGCCGCGGACGAGCCCGCGAGACCGGCGAGCGCCGAGCGCAGCATCTTACGTCGCTGCGCGAACGCGGCATCCACCACCGTGAAGACCTGCGCCCGGGAGGCCGTCGTCGGCGGCGGGTCCCTGCGCACGAGCTCGACGAGCGCGGAGTCCACGTTCGGCTCGGGCCAGAACACGGTGCGCCCGATCGTCGCGGTGCGTCGCGCGCTCGCGTACCACGCGGCCTTGACCGACGGGATGCCGTACGTGCGCGAGCCGGGCGGCGCGGCGAGCCGGTCCGCGACCTCCGCCTGCACCATCACGAGCGAGCGTCGAAGCGCGGGGAACCGCTCGAGGAAGGTCAGGAGGACGGGCACGGCCACGTTGTAGGGCAGGTTGGCGACGAGGGCCGACGGCGGCTCACCGGGCAGCTCGCGCACCTGGAGCGCGTCGGCCGTGACCACCGCGAAGCGCCCGACGGCGTCCGGCTGGTGCGCGGCCACGGTGGCGGGCAGCTCGGCGGCCAGGACGGGGTCGATCTCGACCGCCACGACGTCCGCCCCCGTCTCGAGCAGCCCGAGCGTCAGGGAGCCGAGCCCCGGGCCCACCTCGACCACCCGTTCGCCCGCCTCGACACCGGCCTGGCGCACGATCTTGCGGACCGTCCCGCCGTCGTGCACGAAGTTCTGCCCGAGCGTCTTGGTGGGGCGCACCCCGAGCCGTGCGGCGAGGGCGCGGATCTCGGCGGGGCCGAGCAGCGGGGAGGACGGGCTCACGGGAGCGAGCCTATGCGGCCCGGCCGCGGTGGCGCGGTCAGTACCAGTTCTTGCGCAGGAAGTGGCCCCACGCACCGCACGGCGTCGTGTAGCGGCCCTTGATGTACGCGAGGCCCCACTTGATCTGCGTCTCGGGGTTGGTGCGCCAGTCGTCGCCGTACTTCGCCATCTTCTTGCCGGGCAGTGCCTGGGGGATGCCGTAGGCGCCGGAGGACTTGTTGTGCGCGTCGACGCGCCAGCCGCTCTCCTTCTGCCACAGGGCCACGAGGCACTTGAACTCGTCGTCGCCCCAGCCCTTGTCCGCCGCGAGGTCCTTGGCGATCGCCTTCGCGGTACCGGGCTTGACCTTCGGCACGTCGGGGACCTTCATGGTGCCCACGAGCACGATGCGGTCCTGCGGCTCGCTCACGATCACGGAGGCGAGCACGGTGCGCCCGACCTCCTTGCCGTCCACCACGGTGGCCGTGTAGGTCACCTCGCGCACCCCGACCTGACCCTGCTGCTGCACGATCCGGGTGCCCTTGGCGTACGAGGCGTCCTCGACCTCACGCTCCTCGAAGTCCGTGGTCTCCGTGACCGTGCCCGCCACGACCTCGGCGCGCGTGACCTCGATCTCGAGGCCGTCCTCGGCCGGGGAGTCGAGCGGCACGGACAGCGCGTCGTCCTCGCCCAGCACGAGGCCCACCTCGAGGAGCGCCTCGCGCACCGTGGGCAGGTTCGTGTCGAGCTCGACCTCCTGGCCGTCCACGCTGACCGTCATCGTCTTGCGGGTCGTCACCACGAGAGCGCCCGCGCGGGGCAGCGTCGCGGACCGGGACACCGAGACGTGGGCGTCGCGGGCACGCTCGCCGAGCGCCTCGACCGCGTCCCCGACCGTGAGCGCCGTGGTCCACACCGTGCGGCTCTCGCCGTCCACGAGCAGCTCGAGCTCGCGCGCGTGACGCACCACGATCTCGTCCCCGCTCGCGGCGGGAGTCGACACCGCCGGGACCACGAGGTCGCGGTCGCTGACCTGCACGCCCGCGGCGACGAGCACGTCACCGACGGTCCGCCCGAACGTCGAGACCTGCCGCGGCGTGCCGTTCACGTCCACCTCGACGGACTTGTGGAGCGTCGCGAACGCGCCCGTGCCGGCCGTGACGAGCGCCAGGACGGTGGCGTGCGCCACGAGTCGCCGGACGTGCGGGGTGCGGCTCGAGCTCATCAAGTTCCGTTCAGCAGGCGGCAGGGCACGCGCGGGCCCCCACACGCGACAGCCCTCGACGTTAGCCCAGAACCGGGGTCGATTCCTAGTCGCTAGGACCCAGTCACGGGACGAAACGGGATCATTCCCAAGGGCCGTAGAGATCTTCGGCGTTGCGATCCACGGCCGCGCAGGCCTCCTCGAGCATGATGCCCTGCACCTCGGCGAGGGTCCGCACGGTGAGCGCAGCCAGGTACGGGGCGTTGGGACGCCCCCGGTACGGGTGCGGGGTCAGGTACGGCGCGTCCGTCTCGAGGAGGGACAGACCGGGGCCGACGACGTCGGCCGCTCGGCGCAGCTCGTCGTTCGCCTTGAACGTCAGCGGGCCGGCGAAGGACAGGTACCAGCCGTGGGTGGCGCACCGGCGGGCCAGCTCGGCGTCTCCCGAGTAGCAGTGGAACACCGTGCGCTCGGGGGCGCCGTCCGCCTCGAGGACCTCGACCACGGCCTCGTGGGCGTCGCGGTCGTGGATCTGCAGCACGAGGTCGAGCTCCTTGGCCAGCGCGATGTGCGCCCGGAACGCCTCGCGCTGGACGGCCCGCCCGCGCTCGCCCGCCCGGAAGAAGTCGAGGCCCGTCTCGCCGATGCATCGGATGCGGTCGTTGCCGCGCGCTGCGGCCTCGACGCGGGCGATCGCCTCGTCGAGCGGGACCTCGTGGCGTGCGTGCGGATCCGGGTCGAGCCCGTCCGGGGCCACCTCGTGCACGCCCGCGTGCAGCACGGCCTCGTTGGGGTGGATCGCCACGGCGCCGAGCAGCTCGGGGTGCGCGCGCACCACCTGGTCCGTCCAGGCCACCGACTCGAGGTCGCAGCCCACCTGGACCATGCGGGTCACCCCGGCGCGCGTCGCACGGTCGAGGTGCTCGCGCAGCCGCGCTGAGTCCGTCGTCGTCGGACGCTGCTCTGCTGCTCCGTCCGCACCGGGGGCGCCGTCGTCGGCCCCCTCCCCGCCTTGCCGCGTGCGCCACCCGCCGCCGTCCGTGTCCCGCAGCACCGTCTCGAGGTGCGTGTGGTTGTCGACCACCGGGCCCGGCAGCGGCTCGGGCTCGTCAGGCCAGTCGGCGCGTCGGCTCACGCGCCGCCCTGGGCGCGCTCGAGCTCCTCCGCGACGATCGAGTCGTCGAGCTTCGTGAACACCGGCTTCGGGGCGGCGATCGGCGTGCCGGGCACCACGGGAACCGAGGCCCACGCGTGCGCGCCGGTGTAGTCGCCCGTGATGACGGGGTAGGTCAGCGACGCGTCGTCGAGGTCGGTGACCTCGTCGATGCGCGGGGCCGCCTCCGCCGTGCCCGTGCCACCGAGCACCTCGTGGACCGTCTGCGCCGAGTGGGGCAGGTACGGGGCGAGGAGCGTGCGGCAGTCGCTGATGGCCTGGACCGCCGTGTGCAGCACCGTCCCGAGGCGCTCGCGGTCCTCCTTGAGCTTCCACGGCGCCGTGTCGGAGAGGTACTTGTTGACGTCCGCCACCACGGCCATCGCCTCGGTGATGCCCGCGCGCTGGCGGTGGCGCTCGATGTGCTCGCCCACCGTGCCGAACGCCGCACCCGTACGGGCGAGGACGTCACGGTCGATGTCCTGGACCTCGCCGGGGGTCGGGATCTCGCCGAAGTTCTTGTGCACCAGGTTGGCCGTGCGGTTCACGAGGTTGCCCCAGCCCGCCACGAGCTCGTCGTTGGTGCGGCGCTTGAACTGCTCCCACGTGAAGTCCGTGTCCTGGTTCTCCGGGCCGGCCACCGCGATGAAGTAGCGCAGCGCGTCCGGCTGGTAGCGCGCCAGGAAGTCCCGCACGTAGATGACGATGCCGCGCGAGGACGCGAACTTCTTGCCCTCCATCGTGAGGAACTCGCTCGAGACCACCTCGGTGGGCAGCTGCAGCTCACCGAACTTCCCCGGCGCACCACCCTTCGCGCCCTGACCGTTGTACGCGAGGAGCTCCGCGGGCCAGATCTGCGAGTGGAACGTGATGTTGTCCTTGCCCATGAAGTAGTACTGCTGGGCCGCCGGGTCCGCCCACCACTGCTTCCACTCGTCCGCGTCCGAGCCGTAGCGGCGCGCCCACTCGACGCTCGCGGAGAGGTAGCCGATCACCGCGTCGAACCACACGTAGAGGCGCTTGTTCGCGTTGTCCTCCCAGCCCTCGAGCGGGACGGGGATGCCCCAGTCGATGTCGCGGGTCATCGCGCGCGGGCGCATGTCCTCCAGGAGGTTGAGCGAGAAGTTCAGCACGTTGGGACGCCAGCCCTGCCGGGCGCGCAGCCAGTCCCCGAGCGAGTCCGCGAGCGCGGGCAGGTCGAGGAAGAAGTGCTCCGTCTCGATGAACTTGGGCGTCTCGCCGTTGATGCGCGAGCGCGGGTTCTTGAGCTCGTGCGCGTCGAGCTGGTTGCCACAGCTGTCGCACTGGTCACCGCGCGCGCCGTCGTACCCACAGATGGGGCACGTGCCCTCGATGTAGCGGTCCGGGAGCGTGCGACCCGTGCTCGGGGAGATAGCCCCGCTCGTGGTCTGCTCGATCATGTAGCCGTTCTTGTGCAGGGTACGGAACAT
>JAAYZM010000103.1 GCA_012514835.1 Actinomycetales bacterium | reverse complement strand
CACGGCCGGGGTGGCCCGCAACGCCGCGGAGCTCGGGGTGCGCCGCGAGGACGGCTTCGACCCGAGCCTGCTGGACCACGAGACGGAGGCCGTGCTGCTCGGGCTGCTGGGTGAGCTCGCCCGCGTGGTGGAGCAGGCCGCGACGTTGCGCGAGCCGCACCGTGTGGCCCGCTACCTCGAGGACCTCGCCGGGGCGTTCCACAAGTGGTACGACGCGAAGCGCTACGTGCTGCCCCAGGGTGACGAGCCCGTGAACGACACGCACCGCACGCGCGTGTGGCTCGTGGACGCGACCCGTCAGGTGCTCGCGAACGGCCTCGGCCTGCTGGGTGTCTCCGCGCCGGAGCGCATGTGAGCCTCGGGACGCCGTGGCCCGCAGGGGCGGTGCGGCACGAAGACGGTGAGGTCTCGTTCGCCGGCGTGCGCGCGAGCGCGCTCGCGGCCGAGCACGGCACGCCCGCCTACGTCCTCGATGAGGCCGATCTGCGCGCGCGAGCCCGCCGCTACCGCGAGGCGTTCGAGGAGGCGTTCGCGGCGATCGGCACGGGCGTCGACGTCTACTACGCGGGGAAGGCTTTCCTCTCGGTGGCCGTCGCCCGGTGGGTGACCGCCGAGGGGCTGCGCGTCGACACCGCCACGGGCGGCGAGCTCGCCGTCGCGCTGCGGGCCGGGGTGCCCGGGGCGTCGATCGGCCTGCACGGCAACAACAAGTCCGACGACGAGATCCGGGCGGCCCTCGACGCAGGGGTGGGCCGGATCATCGTCGACTCGCTCGTCGAGATCGAGCGGGTCGCCCGCCTCGCGGGCGCCGCGGGCGTGGTCGCACCCGTCATGGTGCGCGTCACCACGGGCGTGCACGCGGGCGGCCACGAGTACATCTCCACGGCGCACGAGGACCAGAAGTTCGGCCTGTCGCTCGCGGGGGAGGACTCGCCCGCGCTCCAGGCCCTGCGAGCCGTCACGTCCCACCCCGAGCTGCGGCTGCTCGGCATCCACTCCCACATCGGCTCCCAGATCCTCGACCCCGCGGGCTTCGCTGCCGCGGCGGACAAGGTGCTCGGGCTGCGCGCGTCGTTCGCCGCGGAGTCCGGGACGCTCGTCGACGAGGTCGACCTGGGCGGCGGGTTCGGGATCGCGTACCTGCCCGGTGAGGTCGAGCTCGACCCCGCCGTGGTCGCCCGCGTGCAGGCCGAGGCCGTCGCGGCGGCGTGCGAGCGCCTCGGGACGGCGGTGCCGAGGGTGTCGATCGAGCCGGGGCGCGCCGTCGTCGGCCCCACCACCGCGACCCTCTACACCGTCGGGACCGTGAAGCCCGTCCGTCTCGAGGACGGACGCGTGCGTACCTATGTCTCGGTGGACGGCGGGATGAGCGACAACCTGCGCCCCGCGCTCTACGGCGCGGCGTACCACGCGGAGCTCGCGTCGCGGCGGTCCGACGCCGAACCCGTGCTCGCGCGCGTGGTGGGCAAGCACTGCGAGAGCGGTGACATCGTGGTGCACGAGGTGCAGCTGCCCGGGGACGTGCGTGCGGGGGACCTCCTCGCCGTCGCGGCGACCGGGGCGTACGGGAGGTCCATGGCCTCGAACTACAACCTCGTCCCGCGCCCGCCTGTCGTGGCGGTGTCCGACGGCGCCTCGCGGGTGCTCGTCCGGCGGGAGTCGGTCGAGGACCTTCTCGCGCTCGACCTTGGCTGAGACGTCGATCACAAGCGGCCGGGACCATTGTCCCTTGCGCGATTTCGAGGTTAGGGTAAGCGAGGCCTAACTTCGGTAAGGCTTACCTCAATCCACAGCCCTCTGTGACTCTGCAGCGCCCCGCTCGTCGGGGCGCTTTCTGCGTCTGGGGGTGACCTGACAAGACGTCAGAAAGGCTCCACATGACTCGGAGTACCTCCCGCGGAGCGGCGGTCGTCGCCGCCGCCGCGCTCACGATCGGCGGCAGCCTCGCCGTCGCCCCCGCCCAGGCGGCCGAGGGCGACGCGCGACTCGTTGCCGACGCCTCGTTCACCTGGGGCATCAGCGGATACGCGCAGAAGGGAATCTTTGGCGCGTGGGTCATCGATGACCTCGAGGGTGATGTCGCGCTGCTTCCGGGCGCCACGCAGACCGAGTACGTCGTAGCCCCGGTGCCCGCCACGTCGTTCCCGCTCGTGCCGGCTACCGCCGTCGCACCGAACGGCAACGCGGTGAAGTTCACGGACGGCGCCGGAGTCATCGACCACGTGGACGAGCGGCTTGAGATTTCCTGGACCGGTTCGTACACGGTGAACGGTTACCCGGCGAGCTTCAACGCCCCCGACGAGATCTTCTCCGACCCGGAGCTCGTCGTCGTGGACGGCGACGCTACCGTCTCGTTTGACGTGTCGATCGGTGGTGGAGTCGACATCAACGGCGACCCGACGGCGCCGGTCGAGCTCGGTCGAATCACCGTGCTCGTCGCGAGCGACGTCGACGTCGACGACCTCCTCGACGGTTCCGCGCGAGTCACGCCTGACTTCCAGGGTGTCACTCTCCCCGCGGAGTACGAGCAGACGACGGAGTGCACGACGGGCACGGGTTGGTGGGGCTCGTGGCCGCTCGAGTTCGTGAGCGTGATCCCGGAGTCTGTCCGGCCGCACTACGTCTCGACCGGTTGTGGCGGCATGCAGGACAACAAGCCTGCGCTCCCCTTCGATCTTGACTTCGCCGAGGCATCGGCGCCCGTGATCACGGTGCAGCCTGCATCGGTCTCGGGCACGCACGGCAACCTTGCTGCCTTCACGGTCGCGGCGACGGGCACTCCTGCCCCGACGATCCAGTGGCAGTACCTGGCGCCGGGCGCGGAGTCGTGGACGAACATCACCAACGCGAAGTCGGTGGCGTACTCGCGCGCCCTCAAGGTGAGCGAGAGCGGCGGCAAGGTCCGCGCCGTGGCGACGAACTCGGAGGGCAGCACAGCGTCCGACGGCGCGTCCCTCACCGTCGCGGCCGCGGCCCAGGCGACCGTCGTGGTCGACAAGACGCAGCTCGACAACGACCGTGTGAACGAGATCGTCGTCTCCGGTTCCGGGTTCGACACGACGTTCGCCTACGGCACGCGTCCGCCGCTCGCGAACCAGCCTTCGGGCACCTACGTCGCGTTCGGCAAGTTTGCGGATGCGTGGCGGCCCTCGGCTGGCGCGACCTCGTCCGCCCGCGTGACGGCGTCGGGCGAGAACGGCAACGGCGTCTCGGTGCTGTGGGCGATCCCGAACCCGACTCTCGCCGCGACGAGCCCGGCCTACGCCGTCCTCGAGGCGGACGGCACGTTCGAGGTCACGCTCAAGGCAGACGAGCGCTGGTTCGACGAGGATCTCGCCGGCAACTTCGGCATCTACACCTACCCCGGAGGCGGTGCGGACCAGCCCGCCTACGAGACGTTCACGCCCATCACCTTCGTCGACGTCCCGGACGCACCGGTCGTCGCGACGGCGCCGAAGAGTGTCTCCGTGACCGCCGGCTCGACCGCCACGTTCACGGCGGCCGTCACGGGTGCGGATTCCTTGCAGTGGCAGTCTCGCGTCGGGAGCGGCGCGTGGGCCGACGTCGCGGGTGCGACGAGCTCGACGCTCGCGGTCGCCACGACCGCCGTCGCCCAGTCCGGCACGCAGTACCGCGTGGTCGGGACCAACGACGGCGGCTCGGTCGAGTCCGGTGCCGCGACGCTCACGGTCACGAAGGCCGCCCCGAGCGTGACCCTGACGGCGCCGAGCGCGGTCGCGGTCGGTGCGAGCGCCTCGGTCACGGCGAAGGTCACCGGGGTGTCCGGTGTCGCCGCGCCGAGCGGCAAGGTCGAGATCCTCGCCGGTGGCGCGAAGGTCGCCGAGGGCACCCTCGCGTCCGGCACGGTCAAGGTGACGGTCCCCGCGTGGACGGCGTCGGGCTCGCAGAGCCTCGTGGCCCGCTACGTCGGTGACGCGAACTACACGACGGCGAGCTCGACGGCGGCCAAGGTCGCCGTCGGCAAGTCTGTGGCCTCGGTCAGGCTCTCCGTGAAGAAGAGCTTCCGCTACGGGTCGAAGACCAAGGCGACCGTGACCGTGACGGCGCCCGCGGGTGTCAAGGCCGCGAGCGGCAAGGTCACGATCAAGAACGGCAAGAAGGTGGTCGGCAAGGGCACCGTGAAGAACGGCAAGGCGAAGGTCACGCTGACCACGAAGCTGCGCCCCGGCACCCGGACCCTCGTCGCGAGGTTCGCGGGCGACGCGAACCTTGCGGCCACGAAGTCGGCCACGACCCGCGTCAAGGTAGCGAAGGCCAAGGCGAAGACCACCGCGAAGTTCTCCAAGAGCACGGTGCGGTCGAGCAAGCGCGCCGTCCTGCGGGTCAAGGTCACGGCGTCGGGCACGAAGCCCGCCGGCAAGGTCAAGGTGACCATCTCGAAGGGCAAGAAGACCGTTCGCACGCTGACCGTCCGGGTCAAGTCCGGCAAGACGGTCAAGGTCCGGCTGCCCAAGCTCGCCAAGGGCAAGTACACGGTGAAGACCCAGTTCCAGGGCTCGTCGACCGTGGGTAAGAAGTCCGCGAAGAAGCTCACCCTCCGGGTGCGCTGATCGCAGAACCGGGAGCGTCGGGCAGGGGGCGACGCGACCGCACGGGGGCGGGTGCCCGGGCCACCAGGCCAGGGCGCCCGCCCGGCACCACCAGCATCGACCGGCCCTCGGGCCACACCCCCGCGGAGAAGCATCCATGTCACGTCGTCTCGCGTCGCTCGCCGTCGCCTTCGTCCTGCTCGCAGGGTGCGCAGGCACGTCTGGCGCGCCCACCACGGCGAACGAGAACCCGCGCGGTCCTCGCCTCGCGGACGTGACCCTCGCGAGCGATCCCCACGCGATCGACGAGCCGCGCACGGCGTTGCTCGCCGAGTCGGACCTCGACCCCGTCGCGGACTCACCCACCCAGCAGCTGCCCGTGACGATCACGGACATGCAGGGCACCGAGGTGACCATCACCGACGCGAGCCGCATCCTCGCGCTCGACATCTACGGCTCGCTCTCACGCATCGTGTTCGAGCTGGGCCTCGGCGACCAGCTCGTGGGCCGGGACGTCTCGTCCGCCTACACGGAGGCCGCCGACCTCCCGCTCGTGACGGCGGGCGGCCACGACCTGAGCGGCGAGGCGATCCTCGAGCTCGCACCCACGATCATCCTCACGGACACCTCGCTCGGCCCGTGGGACGTGATCCTGCAGATGCGCGACGCCGGGATCCCCGTGGTGGTCATGGACCCGCACCGCGACCTGAGCGCGATCCCCGAGCTCATCCGCGCCACGGCACAGGCGCTCGGCGTTCCCGCGGAGGGCGAGGTGCTCGCCGAGCGCACGGACTCCGCCGTCCAGGCGAAGCTCTCCGAGATCGCCGCGATCGCGCCGCAGGACCCGGCGGACAAGCTCCGCATGGTGTTCCTCTACGTGCGCGGGCAGTCCGGCGTCTACTACATGTTCGGCTCGGGGTCCGGATCGGACGCCCTCGTCACGGCGCTCGGCGGCGTCGACGTCGCGGCGGAGATCGGGTTCGAGGGCATGCGCCCCCTCAACGACGAAGGACTCGTCAAGGCCGCACCCGACGTGATCCTCATGATGACCAAGGGCCTCGACTCCGTGGGCGGCGTGGACGGGCTGCTCGAGCGCCTGCCCGCCGTCGCGAACACCCCCGCGGGCCAGGCGCGCCGTGTCGTGGACATGTCCGACACGGAGATCCTGTCCTTCGGCCCCCACACCGCCGACGTGCTGGACGCCCTCGCCGTCGCGCTCTACGCCGAGCCGGAGACGACGTGACCGCCGTGACGACGCCGCCCACGGCCCTCGAGACCGGCGTGGACGAGCCCGAGGTGACCCGGCGCTCGCGCACCGCGACCGTCGTGCTGTTCGTGCTCCTCGGTGTCGGGCTGCTCGTGTGCGCCGTCCTCGCTGCGGGGGCTGGACAGCTCGCGATCCCCGCCGCCGAGGTGATCGGCTCCGTGCTGCACCGGCTCGGCCTCGGGGGAGCCGAGGTGGCCTCGCACCCGAACGGCGAGTCGGCGCTGTGGACCATCCGGTTCCCGCGCGTCGCGATGGCGCTCCTCGTGGGCGCGGCGCTCGCGACCGCGGGCGCCCTCATGCAGGGCGTGTTCGGCAACCCGCTCGCGGAGCCTGGTGTCGCGGGCGTCTCCTCGGGCGCGGCCCTCGCGGCGTGCGCCGTCATCGTCTTCGGCTGGTCGTTCCTCGGCCCGTGGACCACGGCGGCCCTCGCGTTCGCGGGCGGCCTCGTCGCGACCCTCGTCGTGTACTTCCTGTCCCGCTCGGGCGGGCGCACCGAGGTCGTGACCCTCATCCTCACGGGTGTGGCGGTCAACGCCGTCGCGGGCGCGGGGATCGCGCTCCTGACGTTCCTTGGCGACACCCAGGCGCGCGAGCAGATCGTCTTCTGGCAGCTCGGGAGCCTCAACGGGACACGGTGGCCCTACGTGGCGATCGTCGCGCCGCTCGTCGTCGTCGGCGTCCTCCTCGCCACCACGTTCTCGCGGCGCCTCGACCTGCTCGCCCTCGGCGAGCGCCCCGCGCGCCACCTCGGTGTGGACGTCGAGCGGCTGCGGATCACCACCATCGTGGTGGTCGCGCTGCTGACTGCCGCGGCCGTGGCGTTCGCGGGCATCATCTCCTTCGTGGGACTCGTGGTGCCGCACGTGATCCGCATGGCCGTGGGTCCCGGGCACCGCGTGCTCGTGCCTGCCTCGGCGCTCGGCGGCGCGATCCTCCTGCTCGGTGCGGACCTCGTGGCCCGCACGGGGGTGGACTACGCGGACCTGCCGATCGGCATGCTCACGGCGCTCGTGGGTGGCCCCTTCTTCCTCTACCTCATCCGGCGCACGCGCCGCTCGGCCGGGGGGTGGGCATGAGCGTGGCCATGATCCAGGCGCGCGGCGTCGGCCTGCGTTTCGGGGAGGCGCAGATCCTCGCGGGAATCGACCTCGACGTGCGGGCGGGCGAGGTGCTCGCGCTCGTGGGACCCAACGGTGCGGGCAAGACCTCGCTGCTGTCCCTCCTCGCGGGTGACGCGGCCCCGACGGAGGGTACGGTCCTGCTCGACGGCCGCCCCGTGACCGACCACCGCCCGGCAGAGCTCGCGCGGCGCCGCGGCGTGCTCCTGCAGGAGAACCGCCTCTCGTTCCCGTTCGAGGTGGTCGACGTGGTCCAGATGGGTCGCGCGCCGTGGCGCGGACGGCCCGAGTCCGACGACGACGACGCCGCCGTGACCTCCGCGATGCGCTCCGCCGAGGTGGTCCACCTCTCGCGCCGCCTCTTCCCGACCCTCTCGGGCGGTGAGAAGTCGCGCGTGTCCTTCGCGCGGGTGCTCGCCCAGGACCCGCGGGTCATCTTCCTCGACGAGCCCACGGCCGCCCTCGACATCCGCCACCAGGAGCGCACCCTCGAGCTCGCTCGGGAGCGCGCCCGCGCGGGGGACGCCGTCGTCGTCGTGCTGCACGACCTGAGCCTCGCCGCCGCGTACTCCGACCGCATGGCCCTCCTCAGCGGCGGGCGCCTCGTCGCGGAAGGTGCCCCGCGCGAGGTGCTCGACGCCGCGCGACTCTCTGCCGTCTACGAGCACCCCGTCGAGGTCGTCGAACGTGGAGACGGCTCGCTGCTCGTGCTTCCCCTGCGCACCGTGGAGGTGTCCCGATGACCCGTCGCCACAATCCCGCCGCGGCCCTGGTCGCCGTCCTCGGCCTGCTCGCGGCCATGCTGTGGGCGCTCGCCGCTCCGCCCGCACCGGCGCACGCGGCCGCGCGCGTGACGATCGCCAACGAGCTCGGCGACGCGAAGGCCGACACGACCTACTCGACCGAGATCACCGTGAGCGGTTCGGGCTTCCAGTCCGTCCAGGGCGCGTTCGGTGGCGTCTACCTGTTCTTCGGCACGGTGGGCGACGGCTGGCGCCCGAGCAAGGGCGGCACGTCCGGCAAGGACTTCCGTTACGTCCCGGACACCGAGACGCAGGACAACGCGGGCTTCCAGCGCTTCGTCGCGTTCCCCGGCTCCTCGACCCAGTCCGAGGCGCACACCACGATGACGGCGGACGGCGCGTGGACCGTGACGATGACGGTCCCGGGCCCCACGTTCCAGACGGTGGGCCGCTCGGGCGGCACGGAGACGATCGACTGCCGCACGGTGACCTGCGGGGTCATCACGGTGGGCGCGCACGGCGTCACCAACGCCAACAACGAGACCTTCACGCCCGTCGCCTTCGGCGAGGTCTTCACCGCCACCCCCGAGCCCACCGCTCCGCCCGCCGACGGCGAGCAGGGGAGCGACGAGGAGACCGGCGAGGGCGGGCAGGGCGAGGGCACCGAGGTGTCCGACGACGAGACCCCGGCCGGCGTCCCCACGGAGCCGACCCTCGACGTGGACCGCGCGACCGCCGTGGTGGGGCGCGTCATGACGTTCACGGCCCAGGGGTTCACCCCGGGGGAGCAGGTCGTGGGCTCGCTCGGTGCCGGGCTGGCCGCCGTCGGACCGCTCGTCGCCGGTGCCCAGGGCGAGGTGGCCGGGGTGCTGCAGCTGCCTCCGGACCTCAAGGCCGGCACGCACACGCTGTCGCTCACGAGTGCCGCGACCTCCGTGCGCGCCGAGGTGACGTTCCAGGTGGCCGCCGCACCCGCTTCGCCCGCACCACCCGTCGAGGAACCGGCTCAGGGGATCGTCGGCTGGCCGTGGGAGTGGATCGGGCTCGGGCTCGCGGCGCTCGTGCTCGCCGTCGTCGTCGACGTCGGCGCCGTGACCGCGGTCCGTGAGCGGCGTGCGCGGCGGGCCCGGGCCACGGCTTCCGTGCCCGTGACGCAGGAACCGGCCCCGCTCACGCCCGTGGGAGCCGCCCGATGAACCGCGCGCGCACCCCCCTCGCCATGGCCCTCACCGCGGTGCTCGCCGTGACGGGCGTGGCCGCGGCGCACGCCGACGAGATCGACCTCGACGTCGAGATCCCGACCGTCACGGACCAGCCCTTCGAGGTGACCGACGCCCGGCTGCGCTGGGGCATCAACGAGGAGACCGGCTCCGGCGCGTTCGCGGGCGGGTGCAACTTCCTGTCCGCGGGCAAGGCCGGGGACACGGGTGGCTCGGTGTGGACGGAGGACGACGGCCACTTCCGCGCGAGCGACGGCGACGTGACGATCGAGCGACCCGTCGCGACCTCGAAGGGGCTGAGGTATCGCCCGGTGACCTTCGCGGACCGGTGCAAGGACGCCCACGGGCGCACGGTCTCGGCCTCGGGGAAGCTCGGCACGGGCATCCAGCTCGTGGTCGACGGCGGGACCGGGCGCGTGGACCCGGCGAGCGGGGACGCCAAGATCTCGTGGAAGGGCTCCGTCAGCGTCGTGTTCTACGGCGGGATGACGTCCTGGTGGTTCACGGACCCGGTGCTCACGATCAAGGACGGTCGCGGCACGCTCACGGCGACGGCGAGCGGCTACGAGTCCTCGCGTGAGGAGATGACGCAGGGGGACCTCATCAAGCCCACGCGGATCACGCTCGCGAAGCTCTCGGACGTCTCGCTGCGCGGCGACAAGGGCTTCTCCGCGCAGCCCGCGTACCTCGGGGTCAAGGTCTCGGTGCCGGACGGCGCGCCCGCGCAGCTGCGCTCGGGCGACACGTGGGGGGCGTTCCCGCAGGACTTCGTCGACTTCCAGGAGCTCACCGGCCAGCAGGCGTTCTGGTACTCCTCGGGCGGCGCGCGCGACGTCGCGAAGCCCGCGACCGTGCTCGGCGTGAGCTACGACGCGGCGGACCCGGAGACCCCGACCGACCCGCGACCGGACGAGGACGTGCCCGACGACGAGGACGAGGCGGGTCCCACGCCGAAGAACCCCGTCACGCCGCCGCCCTCGAAGACCCCTCCGCCGGCCGTGAACCTGCCGCCGAGCGCGGCCACCGGCACGAGCGTGGGCGGCGCGGACCGCGCACCCGGTGCCGTGCCCGCCGCGGTGCCTTCCACCACGGTCCTCCCGGCGAGCGCCCCGCTGGCCCTCGCACCTCCCGTCCCGGCACCAGAGCCCGGAGCGGCCTCGCGGGGGATCGTCCTCGCCGCCGCCGGGCTGCTCCTCGGTGCGGCCCTCACCCTGCTCGGGTTCCGACGCCGCGTGCTCGTGTGGCCCGGCACGAAGGGAGGCGTGTGATGCGCCGGTTCGTCGCCGCGTCCGCGGCTCTCCTCCTCGCCCTCGCCGGGACCGTCCTCGCGAGCGCGCCCGCGCACGCCGAGACGCGCGAGGTCGACGCAGGGACGCTCGCGTGGGGCTTCAAGCAGAGCTTTCGCAGCTACGTGGGCCGCCAGATCGCCGCGCAGCCGCCCATCGGCGCCGCTCCCGAGGGGGAGCGGATCACCGTGAGCGACGGGGCGCGCTTCGACCCCGCGGGCACCCCCGCGTACCCCGGCAGCTCGAGCAGCCCGAACGAGACGCTCCCGTACCTCTTCGAGGCCGCGGGCGGCGAGGTGCGCGACGCGGAGAACCTCAAGATCCGCACCACGGGGGCCGTGACGTACCACTTCCCGTCGCACCACTTCGAGGTCACCCTCTCGAACCTCGCCGTCGTGGTCACGGACGGCGAGGCGCGCCTCGTCGGGGACGTCTTCCAGATCGCCACCGAGGCGTTCGGCGAGTTCGAGGCGGGGGAGTACCGGGTCGACGGCGGGACCATCGGCTCGGTCGCGGACGTCGACGTCACGATCGACGGCGACGCGGTGACGGTCCGTGGCACCGGCCTCGCGGTGCACGCCGACGGGGCGGCGGCGCTCCCGCAAGGACCCGGTGAGGACCTCGACGACTTCACGCTCACCGCGACGCTCGGCGACGTGATCGTGACGCCGGAGCCTTCGCCGAGCCCGGACCCGAGCCCCTCCCCGAAGCCGACCCCGAGCCCGAGCCCCGAGCCGGGTGAGCTCTCGTGGCGCGTCGACGGCGGAGCGAGCGCCGTGAGCCTCGGTACCGCCGACGTCACCGAGGACGGTTTCCTCGCGACGGCCACGCTCCCTACTGTGATCGTCACCGACACGCGCGCGGAAGGCTCCGGGTGGAGCGTCTGGGCCGAGGTCACAGACTTCACGTCCGACGACGGCGTCCTGCGGGCGCGCCACCTCGGCTGGGTGCCGAGCCTCCTCGGTGGTGACGCCACGGTGGGCCCCGTGGTCCCGCCACGGCTCGCTTCCGAGGACCTCAAGGGCAAGGGGCTCGGGAAGCCGAGCCTCCTCGGCTCTGGAGGCTCGGAGAGTGCTTCGCTCGGCGCGACGCTTGAGCTGCTCGCGCCGCTCGACACGGCACCGGGCGAGTACCGCGCCGTCCTGACGATCACGGCGGTCAGCTGACCGTGCGCCGGGGCGCGGGCATGCTCAGCGTGGCGCTCGCGGGCCCGGCGCTCGCGGGTGCTGTGCTCCTCGCGCCGAGCGCGTGGGCCGACGACGGCGCCTCGTGGGGGATCCGCCCCGCCGATGGGACCCACGGCTCGGCGCGCGAGAACCTCCGCTACACGGCCGCCCCGGGCGAGGTGATCGCGGACGTCCTCGTGGTCACCAACCGCGGGACCGAACGCCTCGGCCTGCGGGTGTCCGTGTCCGACGGCGTGCTCACGGCGGACGGTCTGGTCGAGCTGGCTCCCGCGGGTGCCGACCCGGCTGCGCTCGCGACGTGGGTCCACCTCACGGACGAGGACCTCGAGCTCGCGCCGGGCGAGTCGCACGATGTCGCGTTCGAGATCGCCGTCCCTGCCGACGCCGCTCCCGGACCCGTCGCCGGGGCCGTCGTGACGTCCTCGCTCGCCGAGAGCGCCGAGCCGGGCGTCGCCGTCGACCGCCGCCTCGCCGCGAGCGTCGTGGTCGAGGTGGTCGAGGAGACCGGGGAGGCCGGAGCCGGGCCGGGCGTGCCGGGCTGGGCGGTGCTCGCCGTCGTCGGCCTCACCCTCGCCGCCGCGGCGACGTGGCTCGTGGTGCTGCGGGGACGGGCCACCGGCTGAGCGGGTCACCCGCTCCGCGGCGCGGGCCCCTATCCTGTGCACAGCCACCCACGTCCGTCGAGAGGCTCCAACCGTGTCCCGCCCCCCAGCCGGATCCCCCCTGCGCGTCGCCCTCCTCGGGTGCGGGGTGGTCGGCACCGAGGTCGCCAGGCTCCTGCAGTCCCAGTCCACCGAGCTCGCGGCCCGCGTCGGTGCCCCGCTCGAGCTCGCCGGGATCGCCGTGCGCGACGCGTCCCGCCCGCGTGAAGGGCTCGAGGGGACGGGGCTCGACGCGCTGCTGACCGAGGACGGCGAGGGGCTCGTGCGCCGCGCGGACATCGTCATCGAGGTCATGGGCGGCATCGAGCCCGCGCGCGGCCTGCTGCTCGCTGCGATCGAGTCCGGCGCGAGCGTGATCACGGCCAACAAGGCGCTCCTCGCGCAGGACGGCCCCACGCTGTACGCCGCGGCAGACGCGGCCGGGGTGGACATCTACTTCGAGGCCGCCGTCGCCGGTGCCATCCCGATCGTGCGCCCCGTGCGCGAGTCGCTCGCGGGGGACCACGTCGAGCGCATCCTCGGCATCGTCAACGGCACCACCAACTACGTGCTCGACCGCATGGCGAGCGAGGGCCTCGACCTCGACGTGGTCGTCAAGGAGGCGCAGCGCCTCGGCTACGCGGAGGCGGACCCGAGCGCGGACGTCGACGGTCACGACGCCGCCGCGAAGGCCGCGATCCTCGCCTCGCTCGCGTTCCACACGCGCGTGCGCCTCGAGGACGTCGCCGTCGAGGGGATCATGGGCCTCACCGCGCAGGACATCGCGTGGGCGAAGGCGAACGACCAGGTGGTCAAGCTGCTCGCGATCGCCGAGCGCACCGAGGACGGCGTGGTGGTGCGCGTGCACCCGGCGCTCGTCCCGGCCGCGCACCCGCTCGCGGGGGTGCACGGCGCGTTCAACGCCGTGTTCGTCGAGGCGCGCTCGGCGGGCGAGCTCATGTTCTACGGTCGGGGAGCGGGTGGGGAGCCCACGGCCTCGGCCGTGCTGGGCGACGTCGTCTCCGCCGCGCGGCACCGCGTGCTCGGGGGCAAGGGACCCGTCGAGTCGTCCTACGCGCAGCTGCCCGTGCTGCCCGCGTCACACGCGCTGACCCGCGTGCAGATCCGTCTCGACGTGCAGGACCGCCCGGGCGTGCTCGCGAAGGTCGCTGCCGTCGTGGCCGAGCACGGCGTCTCGATCGAGGCCGTGCGCCAGGCGCCAGGCGACGGCGTGGCGCACCTCGTGGTGACGACGCACGCGGCGAGCCAAGAGGCGCTCGACGCGACCGTCGAGGCGATCCGGGGGATCGATGTCGTGGACACGGTCGTGTCCGTGCTCAGGGTGGAGGGGTTCTAGGTGGCACAGCAGTGGCGCGGCGTGATCGCGGAGTACGCGGACCGGCTTCCCGCGCACGTCCAGACCGTCCCCGTGACGCTCGGTGAGGGAGGCACGCCGCTCATCCCCGCGCCCGTGCTGTCCGGCCTCACGGGCGCCGAGGTGCACCTCAAGTTCGAGGGCATGAACCCCACGGGATCCTTCAAGGACCGAGGGATGACGACGGCGGTCTCCGCGGCGGCCGGGCGCGGTGCGAAGGCCGTCGCGTGCGCCTCGACGGGTAACACCTCCGCGTCGGCGGCCGCGTACGCGACCCGTGCCGGGATGAGCTGCATCGTGCTCGT
>JAAYZM010000102.1 GCA_012514835.1 Actinomycetales bacterium | reverse complement strand
TCACGCACGAGGTCCGCAGCGAGCGGGACTTCCTCGAGGACCTGCTGGTCACGCTCGAGCTCGCACCCGTGCCCCCGCGACGTGCCGCGATGTGGCTCGGCAGGCGGGCGGGCGGCCTCGCGGCACGGGGACGTCCGGGCCACACCGAAATGCATCTCTTGCTCGAGCTCGAGATGCTTCGCGGTGCCGTCATGGTCAAGCTCGGCTCGTGGCAGACCCTTGCCGAGCTCGCTCCCCAGCTCGGCCTTCCCCGTTCGACCTTCGAGGCCCTCGCGGCACAGGCTCACGGGCAGGCGCAGCGGCTCGACCAGCTGCACGCGCGGGTGCGTGGCGACGCCGCGCGGGGCTAGGACGCGCGAGAGGCCAGCGCCCGTCCCACGATCGCGTCCGCGAAGCGTTCGATGGTGCCCGGTGCGTGCCGGAAGAACAACGACGGCTCGGTCGCTTCGACCTCGAGCACGAGCGGCTTGCCCTCGGCGTCGGGGATGAGGTCCACCCGCACGTACAGCAGCGGGAACTCCGCGCCCTCGCAACCGCCCACGAGCTCGGGGAGCGCCTCGATCACGGCGTCACCCACGGCCCTCTCGGCGGCGGACGCCTCGCGCGGGCTCATCTCCTCGGCCATGAGGGGCTCGGTGAGCGGGTCGCCGAAGCCGTTGAGGATGGCGCCCTTGCGCACGGCGTGCGAGAACAGCCCTCCGACGTAGATCAGCGCCGTCTCCCCGACGTCGTCCACGGCCGTGAGGTAGGGCTGGATCATCACGTGGCGACCCTCGTCCAGGAGCCGGCGGGTGTGACGCATCGCCTCGCCGCGGTCGTCGACGTCCCCGGAGCGGTAGCGGGCCGTGTCCTTCGACCCCGCGCTCACGGTGGGCTTCACCACGAACTGCCCGCGCCCCGGCGTGCGCGCGTGGATCTTGCGTCCCTCGTTGTGCTCGGCGGGGTCGAGGTACTTCGTGGGGACGACGGCGACCCCGTGGCGCTCGAGCTCGCGCAGGTAGATCTTGTCCGTGTTCCAGCGCACCACCTCGACAGGGTTGGCGAGCGTCGTGACCTGCGAGACGCGCTCCGCCCACGCGAGGAACTCCTCGAGCCGGTCCATGTAGTCCCACGTGTTGCGGATCACCACGAGGTCGAAGCCCGACCAGTCCACCGAAGCGTCGTCCCACAGCACCGGGACAGCCTCGACCCCACGACTCGCGAGGACGTCGAGGAGCGGCGCGTCGTCCGCGTCGAGCTGGGGCAGCGGGGCGTAGGTCGCGAGGGCGATGCGGGGTGAGCTCACGACTGCAGACTAGTCGCGCCGCGCGGCTCGGACCGCCCGGACCCAGCGGATCGTCGCGCGGCGAACGCGTCGATCACCCGGCAGGCGAGCTCCATCTGCTCGGGACCGCCGTGCCCTTCGGCCTCGACGACGTGGAGCTCGCTGCCGGGCCACGTCCGGTGCAACCGCCACGGCGTGATGGCGGGGCCGCTGACGTCCCGGCGCCCGTGGACGAGCCCGCCAGGGATGTCCGCGAGCTCATGCGCTCGGGCGAGGATCGCGTCCTGGCCGCGCAGGAAGCAGTCGTTCGCCCAGTAGTGGGTGACGAGGGTGGCGAAGTTCGCGCGCTCGCGGGCATCTTCGTACATCGAACCCGGTGCCCAGGCGGGGTCCAACGAGACGTGCGTGGACTCCCAGGTGTCCCACGCGTCGGCCGCCGCCGACCGGACCTCGGGATCGGGGTCTCGCACGAGGCGGGCGTAGTGCTCGATCACCCGAGTCCCCTCCGGGGTCTCCGCCGCGAACGCCGCCCAGGCCTCCGGGAAGACTCGTCCCACGCCCTCGGTGATCCAGTCGATCTCCTCGCGACCGCCCGTCGTCACGGCGACCAGCACGAGCGCCGTGACCCGATCGGAGTGGGCCAGCGCGTACGCCAGTCCCAGGGTCGAGCCCCACGAGACGCCATGGACCAGCCAGCGCTCGATGCCCAGGTGCTCGCGGAGCGCCTCGAGATCCGCGATCAGTGCCGCCGTGGTGTTGTCGTCGAGGTGGTCGAGATCGTCGATCGCCCACGGCGTGCTGCGTCCGCACCCCCGCTGGTCCAGCCCGACGACCCGGTAGAGCTCGGGGTCGAACATGCGCCGGTAGCCGCCCCGACCGAGCCCGCCGCCTGGCCCGCCGTGCAGGTACAGCGCGGGCTGGCCCTCCGGGTTACCCGAGGTCTCCCAGTACAGCTCGACGTCCCCCGGCCGTCGGAGCAATCCGGAGTCGCTGACCTCGATCGGTGCGTGCATCCGGTCACGCTAGCCGTCCTCATCGAGCAATCGACGCCAACGGGTCAACAGCCGGGTGCGCCATGAGATCAGCACACCGGCCGGGACTACCGGGCGCCACAAGTGATCCCTGGTAGGATCTCCTACCAGATGGCAGAC
>JAAYZM010000101.1 GCA_012514835.1 Actinomycetales bacterium | reverse complement strand
GATGTCGCCGACGGCGACGTCGAGCGGGACACGGTTGCCGTTGTCGTCGATTCGACCCGGACCGATCGCCAGGACCTCGCCCTCCTGGGGCTTCTCCTTGGCGGAGTCAGGGATGACCAGACCGGAGGCGGTGGTCTGCTCCGCCTCGACCGCCTTGACGACGATCCGGTCCTCGAGCGGCTTGATGGAGACCGACACTGCGGACCTCCCCTTCGCGTATGAGTGACTTGCTAGGGACAAAGGAGCACGGGTGAGGCTCGCCGTCGTCGCGGTGCCGGAGAGCTCACAGTGCGGTGGGTCCTGTGAGGAGGACCCGCAGCAAATCTATGCCGCGGTTAGCACTCGGTCAAGGTGAGTGCCAACGGCGGCGAGGGGCTGCCGGGGCGCGAACGGCATGCAAGGATCTGCCCCATGGACGCGAGCGCGCTCAGCAAGCTCCTGAGCCCCGAGGGGTGGGCGTTGCTCGGCGTGCTCCCTCCCTACCACCCGGACGCCGCGATGGCGATCTCCGAGCGGCTGCGTGGCGAAGGGTTCGACACCGAGCTGGTCGCCGCGGCCCTCACCCAGTCGAGGCTGCGTGCGAAGGCCCACGAGAAGTTCGGGGACTTCGCCGAGGGGATGCTCTTCACGCCCGAAGGGCTCGAGCAGGCCACGCGCCTCACGGTCGCCGCGCACCACGCCCAGCGCTACCGGAAGGCCGGTTCCGAGCGCGTCGCTGACCTCACGTGCGGGATCGGCGCGGACTCCCTCGCGGTCGCGGGCATGGGGATCGGCGTGCTCGCCGTCGAGATCGACGAGCTCACCGCCGCCCTGGCCACCGTGAACCTGCGCCACTTCGAGCACGCCGAGGTGCGGCACGGGGACGGCATGGCCGTGGACCTCGAGGCCGAGGGCGTCGACGCCGTCTTCGCCGACCCGGCCCGCCGCACCCGCTCCGGCTCGCGCCGCCACGACCCCGCCGCGTACGCCCCGCCGCTCGACGACGTCCTCGCGCTGCGCTCGCGCGTCCCCGCGCTCGGCGTCAAGGTGGGCCCGGGCATCCCGCACACGGCCGTCCCCGCCGACGCCGAGGCGCAGTGGGTCTCCGTGGACGGCACCGTGGTCGAGGCGGGGCTGTGGTTCGGGCCGCTCGCGTCCGGCGGGGCCGGGCGCAGTGCGCTCGTGGTGCGCGGGGAGACCTCCACGACCTTGTCCGACGACGGCGCCCACGCCGCGACCGGCACGCTCGGGGGATACCTCTACGAGCCGGACGGTGCCGTGATCCGCGCCGGGCTCGTGGCCACGTTGGCAGACCGGCTGGGTGGCCACCTGGTGGATCCCACCATCGCGTACATCACCACCGGGACGCCGTCGTCGGCGGAGCCCTCCCTCGCCACGGGCTACCGCGTGCTCGACTCGATGCCCTTCAACGTCAAGCGCCTGCGCGCGTACCTGCGCGAGCGCGGCGTGGGGCGCGTGACCATCAAGAAGCGCGGGACGGCCGTCACGCCCGAGGCGCTGCGCTCCCAGCTCGCGCTCAAGGGCGACGCGTCGGCCACACTGGTGCTGACCCGGATCGCCGGGGCCCAGCACGTGATCGTCGTGGAGGCGCTGTGAAATGGGAAGCGCTGTGAACCGGGAGGCGCTGTGACCCCGCTGCCGTTCGCCGACTCGGAGCGCTCGACCCTCGGGGTCGAGTGGGAGCTCGGCTTCGTCGACGCGGACTCCGGAGACCTGCGCCAGGTCGGGGACACCGTGCTCGCGGCCGTATCCGACGCGTACGGCGGGGAGCACCCCTTCATCCACCCCGAGCTGCTGCTCAACACCGTCGAGATCGTCTCCGGGGTGCGGCGCACCGCCGGGGAGGCCGCCGGGGACCTCGAGCGCTCGATCGCCGCGATCCGCGAGGTGACCGACCCGTTGCGCGTCGAGCTCATGGGCGGGGGCGCGCACCCCTCGGCGCAGTGGACGCAGCAGAAGGTCACGGACAAGCAGCGGTACGCGACGCTCATCGAGCGCACCCAGTGGTGGGGTCGGCAGATGCTCATCTACGGCGTGCACGTGCACGTGGGCATCGAGTCACGGGACAAGGTGCTGCCGATCTGGCGGGCGATGCTCACGATGTTCGGGCACATCCAGTCGCTGAGCGCCTCGAGCCCGTACTGGGCGGGCCACGACACGGGCTACGCGTCCAACCGGGCGCTGATGTTCCAGCAGCTGCCCACCGCGGGACTCGGGTGGCAGTTCGAGGAGTGGTCCCAGCTCGAGCGCTACGTCGAGGACATGGTCCACACCGGCGTGATCGAGCAGTTCAACGAGGTGCGCTGGGACATCCGCCCCTCCCCCGGGCTCGGCACGCTCGAGATGCGGATCGCCGACGGCGCGGCCAACCTGCTCGAGGTCCGGGCCATCTCGGCGTTCACGCACTGCCTCGTGGAGCACTTCTCCTCGATGATCGACGCCGGCCAGGCGCCGCCCACCCTGCCCGCGTGGTTCGTGCAGGAGAACAAGTGGCGCTCGGCACGCTACGGCATGGACGCGATCCTCATCCTCGACCGCGAGCGCGACGAGCGGCTCGTCACGGAGTCCGTCGAGGAGTGGTTGGGCGTGCTCGCGCCCGTGGCCGAGCGGCTCGGGTGCACCGAGGACCTCGAGCTGGTGCGCGTGATCCTGCGGCGCGGCGCGTCGTACCAGCGCCAGCGGGCCGCCGCGCGCCAGGCGGGCGGGGACCTGGGGGCCGTCGTCGACTCCCTCGTCGCCGAGATGCGCGCCGGCAAGCCGCTCTAGCCCGGAGCCGTCGGAGGCGAGGGGCCGACGGCGGTTTATTGGCTTGGCCTACTAGTTGACATTACCTAGTAGTGGGCATAACTTGTGGGCATGACACCGGCAGCGCGCGACCCGCAGATGCTCAAGGGGATCCTCCCCGTGCTCGTCATCGCCCTGCTCACCGAGCAGGAGTCCTACGGCTACGAGCTCGTGGTGCGCCTCCAGGAGGCGGGCCTCGAGGACATCGCCGCGGGGACCGTCTACCCCGTGCTGACCCGCCTCGAGCGCGAGGGGCACATCAGCTCGCGGCTCGTCGCCTCACCGTCCGGCCCCGCGCGCAAGTACTACCTGCCCACCCCGGCCGGCACGGAGCACCTCGAGCGCGCCGCCGCCGACTGGCGCCAGCTCGCGCGCACCGTCGAGCACGTGCTCGAACGCATCGCCCCCACCACCGAGGAGCCGTCATGACCACGACGCCCGTCCGCCGCCTGACCCTGCGCGAGAAGATGCGCATCGAGCGCTACCTGCTGGACTTCTCGTGGCCCATGCAGGACTACCCGCGCAAGGAGTACAAGCAGATCAAGCGCGAGCTGCGAGCGAGCCTCGTGGCCGCGACGCTCGACGTGGGCGTGGACCAGGCCGTCAAGGACCTGGGCAGCCCGTTCGCGCTCGCGGACGGCTACATCACCGAGCTGGGCCGCAAGCTCCCGCGCTGGAACACCGGGGCCATCGTCGCGTCGCTGGCCGTCGCGACGCTCGTCTACCTGTCGCTCGCCTACACCCTCGGGTCGATCGACACGCTCGAGGTGCTCGGTGGCGGGCAGGTCGACCTGTCCGTGTTCGGCTTCACCACGAAGGTGCACTTCTCCGAGCAGCAGATCTGGGTGCAGGGCACGGGCACGTGGGTTGCGCTCGCGATCTACGGCGGCGTGGCGCTCGTGAGCTTCTTGCTCGGCTCACGCTTCTGGCGCGTCTTCACCGGCTGAGGGTCCTCAGACACCTCCGCTGAGATAGGCAGTTTGGGCGCCAAACTGCCTATCTCAGCGAGAGTGGGGTCAGACGGTCACGAGCTCGAGGGGCATCGAGGAGTCGACGGGGAGGTCGAGGGCCGACGGCGGCACCCCCCGGCGGACCGCAGCCGCACCAAGGGCCGCGATCATGGCCCCGTTGTCGGTGCAGTACTTGAGCGGCGGGATCCGCACGTCGATCCCGGCCTCGGCGCACCGCTCGGTGGCGAGGTCGCGCAGCTGGGAGTTGGCGGAGAAGCCGCCGCCGATCACGAGGGTCTCCACGCCCTCCCGGCGGCAGGCCGCGATGGTCTTGGCGACCAGCACGTCGGCTACGGCGTCGGCGAAGGATGCCGCGACGTCCTCGAGCGGGATCGGCTCGCCGGAGTCCTCGCGGGCCTCGACCCAGCGGGCCACGGCCGTCTTGAGACCGGAGAAGGAGAAGTCGTACGCGTGCTTCGCCTGGTCCTTCGCGGCCGTGAGCCCGCGTGGGAAGCGGATGGCCGTGCGGTCCCCGGAGCGGGCCAGGCGGTCGATGTGCGGCCCGCCGGGATAGGGCAGCCCGAGGAGGCGACCGACCTTGTCGAAGGCCTCGCCCGCGGCGTCGTCGAGCGTCGAGCCCAGCTCGGTGACGCCCGTGACGATGTCCTCGACCCGCAAGAGCGTGGTGTGCCCGCCGGAGACCACGAGGGCCACGAAGCGCTCGGGGAACAGCCCGTGGACCAGCTCGTCCACGGCAGCGTGCCCGATCACGTGGTTGACCCCGTACAGCGGGACGTCGAGCGCGACGGCGAGCGACTTCGCGGCGGAGGCCCCCACGGTGAGCGGACCCTGGAGCCCCGGACCGGCCGTCACGGCGATCGCGTCGACCTCGTCGAGCCCCACGCCCGCGGCCTCGAGCGCCCGGTCGAGCGTGGGCACCATCGCCTCGAGATGGGCGCGCGAGGCGATCTCGGGGATGATCCCGCCGAAGCGCGCGTGCTCGTCCATCGAGCTCGCGACGGCCTCCCCGACCAGCTCGGAACGGTCCGGGTGGGCCCGCACGAGCGCGACCCCCGTCTCGTCGCACGAGGTCTCGATACCGAGCACGAGGGGGGCGCGATCCATGCGTCCAGAGTAGGGCGCCGCGCGGCGTGACCGAGCCCACAGCCCCTTCCGGAACACCGCGTTCTACTTGAGAGTTCAAGCGGTCGTGAGCATCGCCATCGAGAACCCGCTGTCCCCCGCCCACCCCGAGGACCCGAACGGCCGCACGCCGTTCGTGCTCGACCCCGTCGCCCAGGACGCTCTGTTCCGCAGCGCCCGCACGGCGCGCGCGTGGGACCCCCGCCCCGTGAGCGACGAGCACCTCGCCGCCGTCTACGAGCTGCTGCGCTGGGGCCCCACCGCGATGAACACCTCCCCGCTGCGCCTGGTGCGCGTCGCCACACCAGGCGCCCGCGAGCGCCTCGCGATCCACCTCTTCGACGGCAACCGCGAGCGCGTCCGCACCGCCCCGCTCACGCTCGTGATCGCCGCCGACGCCGAGTTCCACACCCACCTCGACACCCTCGTGCCCCACATGCCCGATGCCGCTGGGATGTTCGCGGACGCCGACGGTCGCGTGGCCGTGTCCCGCGACAACACGTTCCTCCAGGCCGGCTACCTCATCACCGCGCTGCGCGCGAGCGGCCTCGACGTGGGCCCCATGGGCATCGCCGACCCGGCCGGCCTCGACGCGGACCTGCTCGCGGGCACGTCGTGGCGCTCGCTCATGATCGTCAACGCGGGCTGGCCCGCCGAGGACGACGGCGCATTCCCGCGCGCCCCGCGCCTCGAGCCCGAGGTTGCGATCCGCACGGTCTGAGGTTCAGCGCAGGGCGAGCCGCATCGTGAG
>JAAYZM010000100.1 GCA_012514835.1 Actinomycetales bacterium | reverse complement strand
GCCAGGCCGCGGGCGCCGCGCTGCTTCGCCCACTCCTGCCACGCGTCGAGCTGGCGGCGCGGCTGCGAGGCGCCGCCCTCCATGACGACCGCGCCGACGTAGTCGTTCTGGAACACGCGGAAGGTCGTGTCCTTGAAGAACTCGGTGCACTCGGTCAGCTGGATGTCGAAGCGCAGGTCCGGCTTGTCGGAGCCGTACTTCTCCATCGCGTCCTTGTAGGTCATGCGCGGGAACGGGGTCTGCACCTCGTAGCCGCCCTCGCGCCACACGGCGGCGAGGATCTCCTCGGCCAGCGCGATGACGTCGTCCTGCTCCGCGAAGCTCATCTCCACGTCCAGCTGGGTGAACTCCGGCTGGCGGTCCGCGCGGAAGTCCTCGTCGCGGTAGCAGCGGGCGATCTGGAAGTACTTCTCCATGCCCGCCACCATGAGGAGCTGCTTGAACAGCTGGGGGCTCTGCGGGAGGGCGTACCACGAGCCCGGCGCGAGGCGCGCGGGGACCACGAAGTCGCGGGCGCCCTCCGGGGTCGAGCGGGTCAGCGTGGGCGTCTCGATCTCGAGGAAGCCGCGGTCCGTGAGCACTGTGCGGGCCGCCTGGTTCACGCGCGAGCGCAGCCGCATGATCGACGCGGGCTGCGGGCGGCGCAGGTCCAGGTAGCGGTGCTGCAGGCGCGCTTCCTCGCCCACCTCGACGTGCTCGTCGATCGGGAAGGGCAGCGGGGCGGACTCGTTGAGGACCGTGAGGGTGTCGGTGATGAGCTCGATCTCGCCCGAGGGCAGGTTCGGGTTCTCGTTGCCGTCGGGGCGGCGGCGCACCTCGCCCGTCACCTGGACCACGAACTCGTTGCGCAGGGCGTGCGCCACGGCCTCGTCCCGGACCACTACCTGGGCCACGCCGCTCGCGTCCCGCAGGTCGAGGAAGGCGACTCCGCCGTGATCACGCCGCCGGGCCACCCACCCGGCGAGGGTGACGGTCTGGCCGATGTGACCGGCTCGCAGCGAGCCGGCTTCGTGGGTGCGCAGCACGGAGTTCCTTCCAGCGGTTCGAGGGTGCGCTCGGGGCGCGCGATCGAGTCTAGTGTCGCGGCACGCGCCGCGCGGTCAGGGGGCCGACACCGCTCCCGGGTCCGGTCCTCACAGGACCACGAGCACCTGGACGAGCAGGATCTTCGCGAGGATCCCGAGCGCGAACAGCGCGGCGTACCCCGCCTCGACGCGTTCGTCCGTCACACGGGTGCCGGCATAGGCGAGGATCGCCGGCTGCCCCACGAGCCCCGCGATCGCTCCCGCAGCGCGCGGAGCGCTGACTCCCGCTCCCCGGGCACCCAAGGCCAGCAGCGCGCACGTCACGGCCACCGTGACCGCTGCCGTGGCGACGACGGCCGCCCCCGTCGCGGTGAAGGCCTGAGCCGCGAAGGCCTGCCCCGAGGAGAGGCCGACGGCGGCGAGGAACAGCAGCAGACCCAGCTGGCGGATCGCGAGGTTAGCATACCGCGGCATGCCCCACACGATCCTGCCCGTGCGCTCGATGCGGCCCAGGACCATGCCCACCAAGAGTGGTCCCGCGGCGGAACCGAGCGCGACCGCTGCCCCTCCGGGCAGGGGCAGCGCGACGAGACCGACGAGCAGCCCGACCGCGAGCCCGATGCCCGTCGAGACCGGGTCGATCTCCGAGACGCGCTTCTCCGAGTCGCCGAAGAACCGCGACGCCTCCCCGAGCCGCTCGCGCGGGACGACAGCGAGCACCCTGTCGCCGAGCTCGAGGGTCAGGTCGTCGCGCCCGAGGAGGTCGAGGTCGCCCCGTCGCACCCGCGTGACGACGCCGTCGAACCGGCCGGGCAGGTCGAGCTCGGCGAGAGTGCGCCCGGCGATCCGACGGCTCGACACCACGAAGCGCTGGTTCTCGACCACCGTGCGGTCGTGCGCAAGATGAGCGCCGACGACGGCGCCGAGGTGCTCGACGGCCCCCTCGACCTTGGTCGCAGGGCCGACGACGACCACCTCGTCCCCGGCCCGCAGCTCTTCGTCCGGTCGGATCACCCGCACCTTGCCGTCACGCGCGAGATAGGACATGCGCACCGCTTGCTCCCGATACCCCGGGACGGCGTCAAGGCGGGTGGCCCGCTCGACGGCGACGGTCACGGCGGTCAGGCCGACGCCGGCCGCGGGCGCAGGGTCACGACGCGCTGGCCAGTGCCGACCGACCACGAGCGCCACCGCAAGGATCGCGACCGTGACGCCCACGGGGTATCCGAGCGCATACCCGACAGCGGGCTCGTCCGAGCCCGCAGCGGCCTGGGCGGCGGCGAGGGCCGGAGTCGACGTGAGCCCGCCCGTGAACGCCCCCGCGAGCAGAGGCCCGTCGAGACCCAGGACTCGCGCAACGCCGATCGCGCTCGCTGCGCCCACCAGCAGGACACCGACCGCGACGCCCATGAGCGGGAGCTGACGGCGCAGGTCACGAAAGAAGGTGCTCCCCGCCGCGAGTCCCACGGTGTACACGAAGAGAGCGAGGCCGAGAGTCTGGAGCAGCCCGAGCCCCTGGCCGAGCCGTTCGTCCGCGGCACCGAGTGCGAGGCCCACGAAGAGGGCGCCCGCGGCACCGAACCGGATGGGACCGATCGGCACGGCCCCGAGCGCGGTGCCCAGCGCCACCACGAGCATGATGGTCAGCAGCGGGGAGGAGGCGAGGACGTCGAGCACGGCCCGAACCTACGGCGAACGGGACAGCCGTGCCACTGCCTCGCCGTCGGACACTCGCGCGCCGCGGACCGTCGTCGGACCCTGGGCCCCCTCTCGCCTCGCACGGGCAGATACCGTCAGGAGGACGACGAGCCCGAGGAGGATCCATGGCCCGCACGATCGCCCGCGCCGACCGCGTCTCGCGCGAGGAGCTGCTCGAGTTCCTGCGCCCGCGGAACAGAGCGATCCTGTCCACCCGACGTCGAGACGGCTCCCCTCAGATGTCCCCCGTCACGTGCGGGATCGACGACGCCGGACGTGTGGTCGTGTCGACCTACCCCGAGCGTGCGAAGGCCCGCAACGCCCGCCGCGACCCCCGGGTGAGCCTGTGCGTGCTCTCCGAGGACTGGGACCCCTGGGTCCAGGTCGACGGGAGCGCCGAGGTGCTCGACGTCCCCGAGGCGCTCGACGCCTTCGTCGAGTACTACCGCAACATCGCCGGCGAGCACCCGGACTGGGACGAGTACCGCGCCGCGATGGTCGCCCAGGGCAAGTGCTTCATCCGCGTGACGATCGACTCCTGGGGGCCGATCGCCACGGGCGGCTTCCCCGCGCGGCTCGCTGACTCCTAGCGTGGCATTCCCGGAGCGACCTGCGCTGATAATGCCCTTATCGCGGCCCCATTCGGGCATACTGTGCGCATGACACCGCAGGGGGTGGCGACAACGTCGCCAAGTTGGACACGGCTCACGTTCCCTCCGTGGTACCGCAGGCCGAAGCGGCTCGCGACGGTGATCGGCCTCGTCGCCGTCGCGCTCGGCGTCGGGGTCTGGTGGTTGCTCGCGCACGGATGGCCCGAACACCAGATCCGCCAGGAATCCGCGACGCTCCGCTCGATCGAGCTGCCCGAAGGGTACGACGAGGCACCCTGGGCCTGCACAGCCGCGACGTCCTTGTGCGCATGGAGCGACCTGCCTCCAGAACAGGCCGCGGCAGAGGTCTCCGCCCTCCTCGCCGAGGCCGGCGTCGAGCTCCCAGAGATCTCGTGCGGCGTGGGGACCGAGATACCGATGATCGGGTCGAGCTCGCTGTCGTCGGCCACGGCTGAGGGCGTGTGCGCGTCAGTCTCCGCCCAGTACGGGCTGGTCCTCGGGCTCGTCGCCAGGAACCAGGTCCCCTTCGGTGATCTCAACGGGGCTCCGGTCGACTACCCGCGAACCCTCGTCACCGTGGCCTGGTACGCCACTGAGCTCGGGCGGACGATCCCGGGGACCGGGTACCAGGAGTCCTTGCACTGGCTCTC
>JAAYZM010000099.1 GCA_012514835.1 Actinomycetales bacterium | reverse complement strand
TGGTAGAGGTTGAACTTGGGCATCGCGATGTAGTCCTTGAACCGGCCCGGGACCGGGTTCCACCGCGCGTGCAGCGCGCCGAGCGCGCCGTAGCAGTCCCGCACCGAGTCGACCAGGACGCGCACGCCCACGAGGTCGTAGATGTCCGCGAAGTCGCGGCCACGGACGATCATCTTCTGGTAGATCGAGTAGTAGTGCTTCGGGCGCCCCGTCACGACGGCCTTGATCTTCGCCGCCCGCAGGTCCGCACCGACCTGCTCACGCACCACGGCGAGGTACTCCTCGCGCGCGGGGGCCCGCTCCGCGACGAGCCGCACGATCTCGTCGTACACCTTCGGGTACAGCGCCGCGAAGGAGAGGTCCTCGAGCTCCCACTTGACCGTCGCCATCCCGAGCCGGTGCGCCAGCGGTGCGATCACTACGAGCGTCTCGCGCGCCTTGCGGGCGGCCGACTCCTTCGACACGAACCGCCACGTCCGTGCGTTGTGCAGCCGGTCCGCGAGCTTGATGACGAGCACCCGGATGTCCCGGGCCATCGCGACCACCATCTTGCGGACCGTCTCGGCCTGCGCCGCGTCCCCGTAGGAGACCTTGTCGAGCTTCGTGACGCCGTCCACGAGCATCGCGATCTCTTCGCCGAAGTCCGCGGTGAGGTCCTTGAGCGAGTACTCCGTGTCCTCCACGGTGTCGTGGAGCAGCGCCGCGGCGAGCGTGGGCGCCGTCATGCCGAGCTCGGCGAGGATCGTCGCGACCGCCACGGGGTGCGTGATGTAGGGGTCACCGCTCTTGCGCAGCTGACCCGTGTGCGCGCGGTCCGCGACCTCGAAGGCCCGCTCGACGAGGGACAGGTCCGCGCGCGGGTGGTTGGCGCGGATGGCCACGAGCAGCGGCTCGAGCGTGGGTGCCGTCGAGCTGCCGCCCCGGTTGCCGAGGCGCGCGAGCCGCGATCGCACGGATCGCGAGGCGAGGGACGCCGTCGTCGGCGTGGGCTCTGCCGTGGCGGGAGGCGTGTCGGCGCGCGTGTCGTCGCTCATGTGCCCCTCACCTCCCTCGACCGGTTCCGAACACCAGAGTCTACGGCGGCGAGGCCTACCCGACGGGCAGGAGCGCCTCGACGCGGTGTCCGTCGAGCAGGGCGCGCCCGTGCAGGAACTCCAGCTCCAGCAGGAAGGACAGGCCGACGACGACGCCGCCCGCTTGCTCGATCAGCCGTACCGTGGCCGCGGCCGTGCCACCCGTCGCGAGCACGTCGTCCACCACGAGCACCCGGGCGCCCGGCGGGATCGTGTCCGGGTGCACCTCGACGGTGGCGGAGCCGTACTCGAGGTCGTAGGACGCCGAGAGCGTGGGCCCCGGGAGCTTGCCCGCCTTGCGGACCGGGACGAACCCGGCCCCGAGCGCCGTCGCGACGGGAGCGCCGAGGATGAAGCCACGCGCTTCCATGCCCACCACGAGGTCGACGGGGCCGTCAGCACTCGCGCCCAGGTGGTCCACGACGGCCCGGAGCGCCTCGGCGTCCGCGAGGAGCGGCGTGATGTCCTTGAACACCACGCCGTCCTGCGGGTAGTCCGGCACGTCGCGGATGAGCTCCGCGGCCCGAGCCGCCAGCGCGGCCGCCTCGATCGTCACGGACTCCCCCGCGCTCAGCGCTTCTTGCGCTTGGGCTGGGCCGCGTTGCCGAGGTGGTGGCCAGGCTGGAGCTGGCGCGTGCCGCCCGCACCGACCGCCGCGGCGGCGATCCGCGCGGCGTCCGGCTCGAGACCCGACTCCTCGACCTGCTTCGCGCGCGCCGCCAGCACGCGCTCGGTGTGCTCCTTGATGACCTTGCCGCGCAGCTGCAGCTCGACCTCGAGCGGCGTCGCGAGGAAGATCGAGGAGAACGCGCCGACCGTCATACCGACGAAGAGCGACAGGGCGATGTCGCGCAGGGTGCCCGCACCGAGCAGGAACGCACCGACGAAGAGGATCGCACCGACGGGCAGGAGCGCCACGACGGACGTGTTGATCGAGCGCACCAGGGTCTGGTTGACCGCGAGGTTCGCCTGCTCGCCGTACGTCGAGCGCGACTGGTCCGTGATGCCTCGCGTGTTCTCGCGCACCTTGTCGAACACCACGATCGTGTCGTAGATCGAGTACGCGAGG
>JAAYZM010000098.1 GCA_012514835.1 Actinomycetales bacterium | reverse complement strand
CAGGTGTACGATGTCGGGGTGTCGACATACGATCGTGTGGTGAGTGACCGCCTCCTTGTCCGTGGTGCCCGTGAGCACAACCTCCGCAACGTCGACCTCGACCTGCCCCGCGACGCCCTGATCGCGTTCACGGGGCTGTCCGGGTCGGGGAAGTCGTCGCTCGCGTTCGACACGATCTTCGCCGAGGGACAGCGCCGCTACGTCGAGTCGCTGTCCTCGTACGCGCGCCAGTTCCTGGGGCAGATGGACAAGCCCGACGTCGACTTCATCGAGGGTCTCTCGCCCGCGGTCTCGATCGACCAGAAGTCCACCAACCGCAACCCGCGCTCGACCGTCGGGACCATCACGGAGGTCTACGACTACCTGCGTCTGCTGTACGCGCGCGCCGGGACGCAGCACTGCCCGGAGTGCGGCGAGCTCATCCAGGCCCAGACGCCGCAGCAGATCGTGGACAGGCTCCTCCAGCTCGAGGACGGCACGCGCTACCAGGTGCTCGCGCCCGTGGTCCGCGGCCGCAAGGGTGAGTACACCGAGCTCTTCGCCGAGCTCCAGCTCAAGGGCTTCGCGCGTGCCCGCGTGGACGGCGAGGTCGTCTCGCTCGCGGAGCCGCCCACGCTCGAGAAGAAGCTCAAGCACGACATCGAGGTGGTCGTGGACCGCCTCGTCGCGAAGGACGGCGTGGGACGGCGGCTCACCGACTCGGTCGAGACCGCGCTCGGGCTCTCCGGGGGCCTCGTCGTCGTCGAGCTCGTGGACCTCGCCGAGGACGACCCGGAGCGCGTGCGCAAGTTCTCGGAGAAGCGCTCGTGCCCCAACGACCACCCGCTCTCGCTCGAGGAGATCGAGCCGCGCACGTTCTCCTTCAACGCCCCCTACGGTGCGTGCCCCGAGTGCACGGGCATCGGCTCGCGGCTCGAGGTGGACCCCGAGCTCGTGATCCCCGACGAGGAGAAGTCGCTCGCCGACGGCGCCGTGCTGCCGTGGGCCCAGATCTCCTCGGACTACTTCACCCGCGTGCTCACGTCGCTCGCGGAAGAGCTCGAGTTCTCGATGGACACCCCGTGGCGCGCGCTCCCGGAGCGCGCCCGCGAGGCCGTGCTGCACGGCCGCAACCACGAGGTCAAGGTCCGTTACCGCAACCGCTGGGGGCTCGAGCGCCAGTACTCGACCGGGTTCGAGGGCGTCATCACGTTCCTCGAGCGCCGGCACTCGGAGACCGACTCGGACTGGAGCAAGGAGAAGTACGAGGCCTTCATGCGCGAGGTCCCGTGCCCCGTGTGCGACGGCCAGCGGCTCAAGCCCGAGGTGCTCGCCGTGCGCGTGGGCGGGATCTCGATCGCGGAGCTGTGCCGCCGCTCGATCGGCGAGGCCAAGGAGTTCCTCGACCAGATCGAGCTCGGCGTGCGAGAGCGCCAGATCGCCGCCCAGGTGCTCAAGGAGATCCAGGCTCGACTCGGCTTCCTGCTCGACGTCGGCCTCGACTACCTCTCTCTCGAGCGCGGTGCCGCGACGCTCTCGGGCGGCGAGGCCCAGCGCAT
>JAAYZM010000097.1 GCA_012514835.1 Actinomycetales bacterium | reverse complement strand
TGGGCACGCCCGAGCAGATCCTCGAAAAGGTCAACGAGCTGCACGGCCTGGGCATGACGTACGCCATCACGTACTTCGTCGACGCCGCGTACGACCCCCGCTCGCTCGACCTCTTCGAGCAGCAGGTCGCGCCCCAGCTGCCCGCCTGAGCTAGCCCGAGGACTTCGCCTTCTTCTTCGGCTGGTGGTGCTCGCGCCACAGGTACTCGCGCAGGGTCAGTCCGGACTTGCGGACCGCCTTGGCAGTGCCCTTGCCGACGTAGCGGAAGTGCCACGGCTCGAACTTGTAGCAGGTCTTGTCCGTCTCCCCCTCGGGGTAGCTCATGACGAACCCGTACTTCCAGGCGTGCTTCGCGACCCATCGGCCGGCCTTGGTCTTCCCGAACGCGGAAAAGCTCGAGGTGCTCGACCCGGCAGCGCGCAGGTCGATGGTGGTTCCGAGCTGGTGCTCGGAGTGACCCGCCCTCGCGGAGGCCTTGAGGGCACCCGCATAGCCGAGCCTGCGCTGCCACGACGCGAACGTGGCCTTCTGGCTCGCGTAGCTGCGGTACGCCGAGCGCACAGCGAACGCGGCACCGGCCTTCCGGGCGGCCTTCGCCATCGCGCGCAGGTCCTTGACGATGATCTTGCGCACCGAGCCGGAGCCAGCGACCTTCGCCCGTGAGACCGGCACGAGGTCCTTCGGTGCGTACTTCTTGGGCAGCCGTAGCGTGTGGTCCACGAGCGTGACGCCCCAGTGCTTGAGCTTGCGATACCGGGTCAGGTCGTCGGCGACCCGGCACTTCGGCAGCTTCGAGGTGACGACGACGGCGGACGCCGGGGCCGGTGCGCTCGCCTCGGCGGCGGGCACGGCGACGCCGACGGCGAGCAGCGCAGTGGCCATGATGACTGCCCACTCTCGACGACGCCCTGACCCGCTCATCGACCCGCCTTCCGCCGTCGGACACCTGCGTGGCAATTCTCCATGCATCGTCCTCGCACGCGGGCTAGCCGTCCAGGTTCGAGGTGCCGGGGACGAGCGTCACGAGGTACCCGACCTGGTTGCGCCAGGCATCCCCGGACCTCGACGCCGGACCTGGCACCCACTCGACCTCGCTGCGTTCCACCGAGCCGTCCACGAGCTCCCAGTCCATGCCGTCGCCGTCGCACTGGTGCGCGTAGCGGAACATCTCGATGCGCGCGACCCCGCCCGTGACCTTGCGCAGCTTCAACGGCTCGACCCAGAGGTTGGTCTGGTCGGTCACCGCGCCCAGCCGCGGGCCGAGCAGCTGCTCGAGCTGCTCGGGGTCGGGGCCGGTGACGGGCAGCGTGATCGTGTCGCCCAGCGAGAACTTGTGGTCGTCACCGTAGACCCACACGACGCGCGCCTCCGCGGGCACGAGCTCGACGAGGTAACCGGCCGCGCCCTCCTGACCCGTCGCCTCGTCGGTGGGCTCGAGCCGCACGGTTGAGGGGTCATAGGCGTGCAGGGTGGCCCCCGGTTCGACAGGGCGGGACTTCGTGCGTACGACGTCGATCCGCGCGACACGACCCTCGAGCGTGCGCCCCCCGCGTTGGCGCATCCAGCGCGAGTCGGCGTGGTGCTCCTCCCAGTATGGAACCGTCCCCGCGAGCTCCCCGAGCAGGGGGCGCAGGTGCTCGACGTCGGCGTCGATCACGCTCAGGCTCGTGTCCTCACCGACGGCGAGGACACCACCGCAGCACTGGAGCTGCCACGAGTCGACCCACACACGCTCACTCCCGCGCATGGGCTCTGGACGGGAGTCCTGGGCTCCTCGGCCTCGGCGCTTGCTCACCGCTCGTCACGCTCCGCGACCGCGACGGCCGAGGCGATCCCGGCGTCGTGCGAGAGGGACAGGTGGAAGCGGTCGATGCCGAGCTCTGCGGCGCGCGCCGCGACGGTGCCGGTGATCTCGACCACGGGCGGCCCGCCCGTCACGCGGTGCACGGTCGCGTCGTGCCACTCGAGGTCACCCGGGGCACCGAGGGCCTTCGCGATGGCTTCCTTCGCGGCGAAGCGCGCGGCGAGGGACGACGGCGGGACGTCGCGCTCGGCAGGCGTGAAGAGCTTCTCGCGCAGCCGGGGGGCTCGTTCGAGCGTCGCCATGAACCGTGCCACGTCCACGACGTCGATCCCCACCCCGACGATCACGCGACCTACTCGACGGTGACGGACTTGGCGAGATTGCGCGGCTGGTCCACGTCGAGGCCCTTCGCGGTGGCGAGCTCGCACGCGAAGACCTGCAGCGGGACCGTCGTCAGGAGCGGGGCGAGCAGCGTGGGCACCTGCGGGACGTAGAACACCTGGTCCGCGTACGGCAGCACGTCCGTGTCGCCCTCTTCCGCGATGACGAGCGTGCGCGCGCCGCGGGCCCGGATCTCCTGGATGTTGGAGACCACCTTCGAGTGCAGGGAGTCGCGCCCGCGTGGCGAGGGCACGATGACGAACACCGGCTGGCCCTCCTCGATGAGCGCGATGGGGCCGTGCTTGAGCTCGCCGGCCGCGAACCCTTCGGCGTGGATGTAGGCGAGCTCCTTGAGCTTGAGCGCACCTTCGAGCGCGACGGGGAACCCGACGTGCCGTCCCAGGAACAGCACGGACGCGGTGTCCTTCATGGACCGGGCGACCTCGCGGACGTGCTCGGCGCCGTCGAGCACCTTCTGGATCTTCTCCGGGACGGAGCGCAGCTGGGCGAGCAGCTCGGCGATCTCGTCGGGGAACTTGTTGCCGCGCAGCTGGGCGAGGTAGAGGCCCAGCAGGTAGGCGGCCGTGATCTGGCCCAGGAACGCCTTGGTCGAGGCGACGGCGACCTCCGGCCCGGCGTGCGTGTAGAGCACGGCGTCGGACTCGCGCGGGATGGTCGAGCCGTGCGTGTTGCAGATCGCGAGGACCTTGGCGCCCTGCTCGCGTGCGTGGCGCACGGCCATGAGCGTGTCCATGGTCTCGCCCGACTGGGAGATCGCCACGACGA
>JAAYZM010000096.1 GCA_012514835.1 Actinomycetales bacterium | reverse complement strand
TCGATGCTCCGCGACCGGCGTCCAGCTCGTGCTCAAGACCCACCGGCACGACGACGACGACTACTCGCGCCTTGGCGCACACGTCCTGACGACCGAGGACGTGCTCGACGCCGGGCTCACCTTGTACGAGCTCATCGGGCTCGCAGACGCGATGCTCTCGGACTACTCGAGCGTGTGGGTCGACTTCCTGGCCACCGGACGCACCGTCGCGCTGCACTGCCCCGACCTTGCCGAGTACGAGCGCGAGCGCGGGCTCAACGCACCCCCGCTGCGGGAGGTCGCCGGCGGGCTCCTGCTCACCTCGCCCGACGACGCGGTCGAGCTCGTCGCCGACGTAGCGGCCCGCCGGGTGTTCCGGTCCGGTGAGCTCGCCGCGACCCGCAGCGCGCTCGGGGTCACGCTGCCCGGTCCGGGTGGGCGAACCCTTGCCGACGCGCTGCTGGACGAGCTCGCAGCACTCGCGACCGAGCGCTTCGGCGCGAACGCGTTCTTCGCACCTCAGCGCTCGGCGCGAACCTCGTCGTAGAGGTCCTCGAGCCGTGCGGTGCAGCGCCTGATGTCGAAGTCTGCGAGCACCCGGGCGCGCCCCGCCTCGCCGAGCGAGCGTGCCAGGCCCGGATCGGCGAGCAACTGCCGGAGGTTCTCCGTGAGCCCGGCGACGTCCCCCTCGTCGCTCAGCAGGCCCGTGCGACCGTCGACGACCGCCTCGACGACCCCGCCGTGCCGATACGCGACCGCGGGAGTGCCCTGCGCAGCCGCCTCGAGGAAGACCATGCCGAAGCCCTCGGCATCGCCGTCGTGCGCTGTGCGCGAGGGGGCGCCGAGCACGCGGGCCGCGGCGAACCGCCTGCGCACCTCCTCGGGCGGCAGGTGACCCAGGAAGCGCGCATCGACCCCGAGCTCTCGGGCGCGCGACTCGAGGCCCGCCCGCAGCGGCCCGTCCCCGATCACGACCAGGGGGTGCTCGGCGCGCACCTCACCAGGCAGCAGCGCGACCGCCTCGAGCAGGTGGTCGACCCCCTTCTTCGCGACGAGCCGCCCCACGAAGACGACGCCCCGGCGGGCGTCGACCGGACCCTGGCCATCCGACGACGCGCCGTCGTCGGGCGTCAAGGAGGAGGCGCCGTCGTCGGGGGAGAGGTGCGCGGGCGCGCCGTCGTCGATCGCGATCCCGATGTGCCGGACCACGATCTTGTGCTCGGGCGCCCCGAGGCGCACAAGCTCGCCCGCGATGAAGTCCGAGACCGCGACGAGCCTGCTCGCGTAGTCGAACACCCCCGCGAGCCGACGGCGGTACTCGGCACCGAACGGGAAGCGCAGCGTCGGGGTGCGAGTCACGTCATACCCGTGGAACGTCACGACGAGGGGCAGCCCTGCCGCGCGCGCGACCGGGAGCGCATGCGTCGCGCTCGTGCCGAAGTGCGCGTGCACGAGGTCGACTCCCGCCTCCCGAAGCCCTGCGACGAGCCGTCCGCGCAGCCCGAGCGTGCCGAGGTACTGCGTGCGCGCCTCGGTCAGGCGCGTGGTCGCGAGCGGGGCGAGATCCGCCTCGACACCCAGCACGTTGGGGCGGCGGCGCAGCCCCACGAGGAACGGGTCCCAGCGCTGCATCGCCCGGACCTGGTCACGGACGAAGGTCTCGGAGTCGGCGAGCCAGACCTCGCGCCACACCGCGACCCGAGGACGGGGGATATTCGCCATCGCTCACCTTCACTCGCCGGCCCCACATCGTAGCTGCGCCCCCCACCCGGACTTACAGTGTTCCCCGTGCACACGAACCTCAGGCGCGCGCTCGCGGCAGCGCTCGCAGCCGCCCTCGTCATGAGCGGCCTCGCCGCGACCGCGTCCGCCGCGCCGCGCCACGAGCTCACGATCACCGGTCCCACGGCGGTGCGCCTCGGCAAGCAGGCGACCCTCAAGATCAGCTGGCGCAAGAACGGCTCGCGCGCCACGGGGCCGGTGCGCCTCCAGGAGAAGCGCGCCGGCGCGTGGGTCGACGTCGGCAAGGTCCGCGTCACGAACGGCAAGGCGCGCGTCAAGGTCAGCCCGGCGTCGACCACGCGCTACCGGGTCCGCAAGGGAACGCGCAGCTCGAAGGCCGTCAAGGTCAAGGTCACCAAGGGCTGGATCGCGACCAAGGTCGCCGACCCGAGCATCCGTGCGGGCGAGGCGGCCCGGATCAACCTGTCGAACTTCCGCAAGGGCGTCAGGTCGCCCGGCAAGGTTCGCCTCGAGCGCAAGAACGGCAAGGGCTGGAAGTCGGTCCGCACGATCGAGCTCGACGCCTCAGGACGCACGACCGTGCGCGTCACGCCGACCAAGGACGCGACCTACCGCTTCGTGCGCGGCAAGGTCACGAGCGCAGAGCGCACCGTCAAGGTCACCCGCACGTGGGCGAGCCTCGAGCTCGCGAGCACGCAGCTCGAGAGCTCGGCCTCGACCACGACGGCGACCGTGCGCTGGTACCAGAACGGTAAGCGCGGCGAGGGCACGGTCACGCTCCAGGAGAAGGTCCCGGGCGGGAAGTGGCAGAAGGTGCGGGACGTGCAGGTGAGCCAAGGCACCGCGACGCTCACGCTCCAGCCGCGCTCGACCCGCAGCTACCGCGTCGTCGCGGGGAGCACGAGGTCCGCTGCGGTCCGCGCGACGGTCGAATCGGTCGTCCCTGCCTCCTTCCGGATCCATGGCTCGGGCTGGGGGCACGGCCTGGGCATGTCGCAGTACGGCGCCTACGCGATGGCCCAGGAGGGCTGGTCCGTCGAGGACATCCTCACCCACTACTA
>JAAYZM010000095.1 GCA_012514835.1 Actinomycetales bacterium | reverse complement strand
TGCGTCTTGCCCGAGCCGGACTCGCCGACGATCGCGACGACCTCGCCGGGGTGCACCTCGTAGGAGACATCGATCGCGGCCGGGTACCACTCGCCGTCGACCCAGAAGTCGACGCCGAGGCCCTCGACCTTCAGGATCGGCTCACCGGTCCGCGCCGGGCGTTCGAACTCGGTCTGCGTGCTCACCGGTGGTCACCTTCCTTCACTGCGAGAATCTTCCCATGGGCCCCACCGAGACTCTTCGTCCCAGGTCGAGCCGGCCGATCGCCGTGGCCGTCGTCGTGTGCTGCGCCGTCGCCCTCGTGGCGATGGTCGTGAGCGCGCCGGGCGTCGTGCCCGTGCTCCGGACCGCGGGCGTCACGGTCCTCGTCGCGTCCCTCGCGTGGGCCGCGTACTGGCGACCCGAGGTCGAGGTGTCCGACGGCGGGGTGCGGGTGGTCGACCCGTGGCGCACGGTCCACGTCCCCTGGCCGGCCCTCGCGGACGTGTCCGAGCGCTGGTCCCTCACCCTGTCCACGACCGACGGTCGGCGCGTGTCCGCGTTCGCGGCACCGGCGCGCGGTGCCGTCGACCGAGGTCCGGGCGTGGCGCGCGAGGCGGCCCGGCTCGTCACGGAGCGCCGCGACGCGCTGCGCGCCGCGGGATACCTCGACGACGTCCGCCCCGAGGGCGCACCCGTCACGGTGACCCTCGCGGTGGGCCCGCTCGTCACGAGCGGCGCTGCCCTGCTGCTGCTCGCCGCGTCGCTCGTGCTCCCGGGCTGAGACCGTCATCACCCGTTCGCCCCGTCGACGGTGCCGACGCTCGCGGCACGCGCCTCGCGCTTGGCCGCAGCCTTCTCCGTGCGCCGCAGGGCACGCGTCGTGGGGATGCGCCGCTGGCGCGGGTCGAACGCGTCGCGCAGACCGTCACCGATGAAGTTGATGCACAGCGCGATCGCCACGATGAACAGACCGGGCCACCAGAACAGCCACGGCCGGGTCGCGAACGCCGTCTGGTACTCGTTGATGAGCCAGCCGAGTGACACGTCCGGGAGCTGCACCCCGAAGCCGAGGTAGCTCAGGGCCGTCTCGAGCAGGATCGCCGCGCTCATCAGGAGCGTCGTGTTGACGATGATGACGCCCATCGCGTTCGGGATCATGTGCTTGAACATGATCCGCGCGTTCGAGGCGCCGGCCACGCGCGCGGCGTCGACGAACTCCCGCTCGCGCAGCGCGAGGAAGTCGCCGCGCACGAGTCGCGCGAGACCCGTCCACGAGATGAAGCCGAGGGTCACGGCGAGGATCACCGCGTTGACGTTGCCGAAGATCTTGCCGAGGACGGCGCCGACGACGAGCGTGGGCAGGACGATGAACACGTCCGTGAACCGCATCAGCAGGTTGTCGAGCCACCCGCGGAAGAAACCCGCGAACGCGCCGATCAGCACGCCCACCACGGTCGCGATGAGGCCGATCACGACCATCACCATGAGCGACTGCTGGGTGCCGCGCATCGTCAGGGCGAACATGTCCTTGCCGATGGCGTCCTGGCCGAACGGGTAGTTCCCGATCTGGAAGCCACCCTCGCCCCACAGCTGGAGCGTCGGGCGACCGCCCGGGATCTCGACGGGGTTGGACCCGCCGAAGCCGCCGCCCTTCCACCAGCCGGGGATGGGCCCCCAGCCGATCGAGGTGGCCGCGAGGATCACGATGCCCATGAGGACGACGAGACCGATCATCGCGCCCTTGTGGCGCACGAAGCGCCGGAAGACGATCTGCCCCTGGGAGAGTCCCTCGACCTCCTTGAGCTCGATCGCGTTCTCGAGGCGGTCGCCCTCGTCGGGGATGCTCTGCTCGATGTTGCTCATGCGTTCACCCGGATCCGTGGGTCGAGGGCGGCGTAGACAAGGTCGGCGAGGAAGTTCGCGATGACCGCGACCGCACCGACGATGAGGACGTAGATCATGAGCGGGTCGAGCTCGGCGTTGTCGAGGGACTTCAGGAACATCGTGCCCATGCCCGTCCAGCCGAAGATCCGCTCGGTGATGACGGCACCACCGAGGAGGGCCGCGATGTCGAGGGGGACGATCGTCGCGAGCGGGATGAGCGAGTTGCGGAACGCGTGCCGCATGATCACGGTCCGCTCGGTGAGTCCCTTCGCGCGCGCGGTGCGCACGTAGTCCTGGTTCATCACCTCGAGCATGCTCGCGCGCTGGTACCGGGTGTAGCCCGCGAACGAGATGAGGATGAGCGCGAGGGTCGGCAGCAGCAGGTGCGTGAGCTGGTCGAGCGTGACGACCCAGTAGGAGCCCTTGAGGTTCGGCGTCTGGGACCCGATGGTCGGGATCGGTCGGCCGTTGATCACCGAGGACTCGGAGTAGGGGCGCCACGCCTGCATGAGGCGGTCGAAGTAGATCAGGCCGGCCACGAGGAACGCGACGATCGCGCCCGTCCGGGCCGACTGCCCGCGGTCGGGGCCACCCCACGCGTAGCCCACGACGACGCCGACGGCGACGGCGACGACCGCGAGACCCGTGATGAGCGCGCCGTTCGCCTGCTGGAACACGAACTGCAGCGGCCACCAGAGCGCCGCACCGAGGACGGCCACCGTCATCGCGGTGTACATCGCGCGCTTGTTGCGCACACCCGTGGACACGGCCGTCACCGCGTAGGCGATGCCGAGCCCCGTGACGAGGATGACGACGGGCCCGAGCGCGGGGTCGAGGAGCCACTTCGTGGCGGAGATGTAGCTGAGCACGGCGATGGTCGACGCCGCGGAGACGCCGAAGACGATGAAGCGCCTTCGCCACTCTCCCCCGACGGCGGAGCCGAAGATGATGCCTAGCACTATGGCTATCGCGAGTATCGCGGGTAGCGAGATGGTCGCGTCCTGCAAGAAGTCGTTGAAGCCGATCGCGACCCATTGCTTGAGGAGCACCGCGACCCAGAAGGTCGGCAGCGAGTACAGCAGGAACGACAGGAAGATGATCCCGTAGTCGAACCCTTCGTACTGCCGCAGGGCGCTCACCACGCCGACGAGGACGCCGAGGACGATCGCGAGCACCGTCGCGACGGTGACGAGCTTGAGGGTGACCACGAGGGCCGAGCCGAGCACGTCGGCCACGGGCTGGTTGGTGCGCCACGCCATGCCGAGGTCGCACTTGCCGATCGCGCAGCCGGCGACGCCGCCGAGCCACGAGAGGTAGCGCACGGGCGAGGGCTGGTCGAGCCCGAGCAGCTGGGTGCGCTCGGCGATGAGGGCCGCCTTGTTGGGCGCGGTGCTCGTCCGCAGGTCCTCGAGCGGGTCGACGGCGATGTCGGCCAGGACGAAGACGAGGAACGTCGCGACGAGGAGCACTGCCACCGACGAGAAGAGCCGTCGGAGCACGAAGTTCAGCATGGTTGTACGACCTTCTGCTGTGTGGACGAACCTGGGGCTCTCCCTCGAGCACCGTGGCGGCAGCCTAGCGGCATGCGGCAGGTGGCTCGGGGCCGACGCGACGGGGGTGCCGGGGCTCTAAGGCCCCGGCACCCCGCGTCTCGTCGTGAACCGTCAGGCTCGGGTCACCGAGGTGACCTGGGTCAGGACGTCTTCTCCCAGTTCCAGAACCCGTGGAAGATCGTCGGGCTCAGGGGGATGGGGTCGACACCGGCGACGTTCGAGTTCCAGGCGTTGACGCCGGGGAACTGGAAGATCGTGATGCCGAAGGCGTCTGCCCAGAGGTGCTTCTCCACCTCGCGCAGGATCTCCTGCTGGCGGTTGGCGTCAACCTCGACCTGGAGCTCGTCGAACAGCGCGTCCACGGCCTCGTTCGAGTAGCCGTAGAAGTTGTTCGTCGCCTTGGTGCGGAAGTTGGCGTCCGCCTCGGTCACGGCGAGCGACGTGGACTGCCAGCCGAAGAGGTTGGCGTCGTACTGGTCCTGCGCGGTGTCGAGCATCGTGCCCCAGTTGTCGTTGCCGCCGTCGATGACGTTGATGCCGGCCTCGGCGGCCGACTCGGCGATGAGCTGGTACTCCTGCGCACGACGCACGTTCGAGGCACCGTAGAGGAAACGCACGTCGACCGAGTCGACACCCGCCTCGGCGAGGAGAGACTTCGCCTTCTCGATGTCCTGCTGCGCGTAGAAGTCCGAACCGTTCTCCTCGACCATCTGCGGGTAGCCCGGGGCGTCCGGCGTCAGGATGAAGGAGTTACGGACCGCGGCCTCCGGGTTGAGCGGCTGGATGAGCTGCTCCACGATCTGCTGGCGCGGGATCGTCAGGAGGAACGCCTGGCGGACCTTCTTGGCCTTCTCGGCGTCGCCGCCGTAGCTGGCCGGGTCGAAGGGGCCACCGTTGTTGACGACCATGTCGACGTGCTCGTAGGTCGCGTCCTGGCCGGTCTCGACCGTGACCCCGTCGATCGCCTGGAGGGCGGCGAGGGTGTCGGCCGTGGCCTGCGGGGCCAGCATGTCGATCTCACCGTTCTGGAGCGCCTGGACGAGGGCCTGCGGGTCCTCGTTGTAGCGGACCGTGATGTTCTCGGTCTTGCCCGGCTTGTCACCGGTGTACTTGGCGTTCTTCGTCAGGGTGATGTACTGGTTCTCGACGAAGTCCGTGACGATGTACGGACCCGAGGAGAGGTACAGCCCGGCGTCGGACGGCAGCGACGTGAAGTCGAAGCCCGTGCGCCACGCGTCGGCGAGCGGCGCGAGAGCGGCCTTGTCGCCCGCCTGGATCGCCGCGATGACCTCGTCCTTGGCAGCGGCCGCGTCCTCGGACCCACCGGCGAGGCGCTGGGTGACGTGGGCGGGGACGCCGTAGCCGAAGTTGGTCTCCCAGTCGGCGAAGGGCTTGTCGTAGACGAGCGTGACCGAGCGGCCGTCGTCACCGATCTCCGGCGTCTGGGTCACGAGCGCGAGGCCCGGCGACTCCGACGTGAAGTAGACCTGGTTCTCACCGATGATCTCTTCGCCGGTCTCCTCGTCGATCTCGACCTCGTCGTTGAAGTTGCCGGAGACGGCGGCCCAGTAGAGGAGCATGTCCGCGGCGTCGACGGGGGTGTCGTCAGACCACACGACGCCCTCGTTGATCGTGTACTTGACCGTCAGCGGGTCGTCCGAGAGCTTCTCGTACGTACCGAAGGACGTGTCCTGCGCGAGGTTGAGGTCCGCGTCGTAGTAGTTGAAGCCCGACTGCGTCATGTACAGGATGATCGCGTTCGCCGTGGCGTTGCCGTGGCTCGTGTCGGAGTTGTACGAGTAGAAGGGCTGGTTCCAGCCCACCGTGACGGTCGTGGCTTCGCCCGAGGGCTCGCCGTCCGTCGGGCTCTCCGTGGCCGCGGGGTCGGTGGTGGTCGGGGTGTCGCCCTCCGGCGCCGGGGTGGTGCACGCGCTGAGCACGAGCGCCGCCGAGGCCAGCACGGCACCAGCCACACTGAATCGCCTGATCTTCAAGGTTCCTCCTGGGGAGTGAAACCACCGGGTGAGGTGGGGCCCTGCCGCGATCGCGGCCAAAACCGTTGACGCACGCCGGTGGTTATGAGTACTGCGACGCTACACATCGCAGATAGGACACTTCGGACAGGTGGGTGCTTCGGCCCCCGATCGTTACCGAGTTGATACTGACCAGTACGTCCCGAAATCCGAGACGCACTCTTGATATATCCCCTGGTCGCGTGCTCGGCAACTGGAAGCGTCGGGACACGAGGAAGGGCGCGAGGTCGCGGATCCGGGTGTGGTCGAGGTCACCGGCGCCATCTCCCCGCTCGACGCGTCGGCCGCGTAGACTCCTTCCGATCCCCTGGAGTTCGTCGCTGATCGCGCGTGTGTTCGTGTGTGCCTGGCCAAGGGCCAAGCAGGTGTGTTGTGTGCGGGAGTAGCGACCTACGGAGAACCGGCTCGGTGACCGTACGCAGCTCTGGCACCCCAGCACGAAACGGCTTCTGTGACTAACACGTCCTTCGCTGACCTCGGCCTGCCCGCAGCACTCCTGCGCGCCGCGACCGACCTCGGCTTCACCACACCCACCGCGATCCAGGAGCGCGCGATCCCCGCGCTGCTCGAGGGTCGCGACATCACCGGCATCGCCCAGACGGGCACGGGCAAGACTGCGGCCTTCGGGCTGCCGCTCCTCGCCGCCGTGGACCCGGACCTGGGCCACGTCCAGGCGCTCGTCCTGGCCCCGACGCGCGAGCTCGCGATGCAGGTGGCCGACGCCGTGACGAGCTTCGCCGCGCACCTGCCCCGCGTCGACGTGGTCGCCGTGTACGGCGGCTCGCCCTACCAGCCCCAGGTGCGTGCGCTCCAGCGCGGCGCCCAGGTGGTGGTGGGCACGCCCGGTCGTGTCATCGACCTCATCGAGAAGGGCGCGCTGCGCCTCGACCAGATCCGCTTCTTCGTGCTCGACGAGGCGGACGAGATGCTGCGCATGGGCTTCGCCGAGGACGTCGACACGATCCTCGCCTCGGCCCCGAGCACCAAGCAGGTCGCACTGTTCTCCGCGACCATGCCGGCCCCGATCCGCCGCGTCGCCGCCCAGCACCTGAACGACCCCGTCGAGGTCGCCGTCACGCGTGCGGCCTCGACCGTGACGTCGGTGCGCCAGACGTACGCCGTCGTCCCGTTCCGCCACAAGACGGGCGCGCTGACGCGCGTCCTCGCGACGTCCGACGCCGATGCCGCGATCGTCTTCACCCGGACGCGCGGCGCCGCCGAGGAGCTCGGCGCGACCCTCGTCGAGCGTGGCGTCGCGGCGGCGACCATCTCGGGCGACGTGGCGCAGAAGGACCGCGAGAAGATCGTCGAGCGGCTGCGCGCCGGGGCGATCGACGTGCTCGTCGCGACAGACGTCGCCGCGCGCGGCCTCGACGTCGAGCGCATCGGCCTCGTGGTGAACTTCGACCTGCCGGGCGAGCCCGAGTCCTACGTCCACCGGATCGGCCGCACGGGCCGCGCCGGGCGCACGGGCGAGGCCATGAGCTTCGTGACGCCCGCCGAGCGCCACAAGCTGCGCGGCATCGAGCGCACGATCCGCACGCAGCTCGAGGAGGTGCAGGTGCCCTCCCCCGCGGACGTCTCGGCGCACCGTGCCCGCAAGCTGCTCGCCCAGGTACCCGAGCGGACGCAGGCCGGTCGCCTCTCCCTCTACACCGACCTGCTGCGCGAGCACGTCGAGGCGCACGGCGCCGACCCCCTCGAGGTCGCGGCGTCGCTCCTCGCGCTCGCCGTGGGCGACGACGGCCCGACCTCGCGCGCCGAGCAGGAGCAGTTCGAGGCCGAGCAGTTCGAGGTGCAGCGCGCGGAGGCCAAGCGCGTCGCCGCCGAGCGCCGCTCGGGCCCCCGCGAGGAGCGCACCTACGGCGACCGCCGCTTCGGCGACGAGCGCGGTGGGCGCGACCACGCCGGCGCGCGCGGCATCCGGCGTGACGCCGAGGGCACCCGCTACCGCGTCGCGGTGGGCCACACGCACGGCGCGCAGCCGGGCGGGATCGTCGGCGCGCTCACCAACGAGGGCGGCCTCACGGGCAAGGACCTCGGCAAGATCGACATCTTCGCCACGTTCTCCCTCGTGGACATCCGCAAGCCGCTCGACGCCGCGTCCGTCGAGCGCATCTCTCGCGCGCGCGTCGCAGGGCGTCCGTTGCGGATCACGGTGGACCGCGGGGCGCCGTCGTCGTCCCACGACTCGCGCCGCCCCCGCTCGCGCCGGGACTAGTCCTCCACGAGGTCGGCGTCCGCGGCCACCGCGGCCCGGGCGCCCTCGTGCGCCGCTTCTCGCACCGCCGCGACGAGCCTCGCCTCGTCGAGCGGCTCGCCCCGGGCGAGCTGCGCGACGACGGCGACCAGCCCGGTCACCTGCGCGTCGAGCTCGATGAGACGACGCTCGGAGCGTCGGCTCAGCACGAGGATGCGCCGCAGCGCGCCCCGGGCGTTCGTGGTCTGCAGCTCCTCCCGGGACATCAGCCGGTCGGTGACCTCCGGCTCAGAGCGCAGGAGCGCCCGCAAGAACTCCTTGTCCGCATCGTCGAGCATGTCGACCTCCTCCGCGTCGAGCGCCTGCGCGTCCTTGCGCGGCTCGTACTCCATGTGCCAGGGCTCGCGCGAGACCCGGTCCTTGATCCAGCCGTAGTCCGCACCGCGCTCGCGGACCCACGCGCGCGCGTCGCCGGGCAGGTCGAGCGCGCGCCCACCCGTGTCCCGGGTGTCGGCGGGCCGCCACACGTGCTTCGAGCTCTCCGGTCGGGCAGCCTTCGGGGGCCAGCCCTCCTTGCCCTGGTTGCGGAAGAGCCTGCGCTGCCGCTCGAGCGACCGCGTCGAGGACGTGACTACCGCGGGCATGCCGTCGGCGACCATCCGCGCGAACGAGGCCGCGGCGTCCTCGCGGAGACTGTGCCTCGCGATCCCGATGCTCACGAGCTCCATGTCGCGCTCCAGCGCCGCGCGGGCTCACCTGGCCGACGACGGGCGGCTCTGCCAGTGTCCTCCCGCGTACCCACGGTGTCCACGCGGGCGGGTCACCCTCACGCGCGGACTCTGGTCAGCGCCGGAAACCGCCCTCGGTCGAGAGCACCTGGCCCACCACCCACCTGCCCTCGTCGCTCACGAGCCACGCGACGAGGCGCGCCGGGTCGTCCGGCTCGCCGAAGCGCCCGCCCGGGAAGTGCGCGAGGACGGCGTCGAGCACCTCGGGCGGTCGGTCCGCGGTCTCGACGTCGAGGTACCCCGTGTTGACGGGCCCCGGGTTCACGGTGTTGAGGACGATGCCGCGGTCCACGAGCCAGTCCGCCACGGACGCCGTCATGCCCGCGAGCGCGGCCTTCGACGTCGCGTACGCGATCTCGCCGGGCATGGGCCCGGCGACCTGACCGGACGTGAACCACACGACGCGCCCGCCCTCGCGGCCGTCGTGCTGCGCGGCGAAGGCCTGCGTCGCGAGGAGGGTCGCGCGTGCGTTGACGCGCCAGTGGGTGTCGAGGGTCTCCGCCGACTGGACGTCGAGGGGCCCATCACCGCCGCTGCGCGCGTGGTTGCACACCAGGACGTCGAGGTGCCCGAGCTCGGCGTTCGCGCGCTCGATCAGCCGGTGGGCGCCGTCGTCGGCGGCAAGGTCGATGCTCGCCTCGGCGAGCCGCGCGCCCGGGGTGAGCGTGCTCTCGAGCTCGGCGAGCACGTCCCCGACACGGTCCGCGCCCCACGGCTGGTCCGCGTCGTGCGGGGAGAAGTGGTGGACGAAGAGGCTCGCGCCCATCGCCGCGAGGCGCGCCGCGACCGCGAAGCCGATCCCCCGGCGCCGGCTCACCCCCGTGACGACGGCGGTGCGGCCAGCGAGGGGTAGCGCAACGTTCCCGGGAGACACCATGCGCCGAGGCTAGGGGGCCGACGACGGCGCACGCGAGGTGATTGCGCTACTGATCGTGACCTCGGCGAGGAGGCGGACGAGGTCGGTCGTGGAGACGACGCCCCACACGTGGCCCGCGACGAGGATGTCGTCGAGGCGCCGCTGCACGGGCCGGCTCATCGCCGCGCGCACCACCTCGACGAGCGGCGCGGCCGGTGGCACGCACAGGGGTTCCCAGTCCGTGATCTCGCCGACCGGGCGCCGTGCGAGGAGTGCCTGCCCGTACCCGAGCGTCCCGGCGCTCGCGATGTGGAACCGCTCGCGCGAGACGATGCCTACGCGGTGCGGGTCGCGCGCGTCGACCACGGCGACCGAGGAGGTGTGCTCGGCGGCGAAGAGGCCTGCGAGCCGGGGGCACGGGAGGGCGGCGTCGACCACCTCGATGTCACGGCCGAGCCGGGCGACCGCGAGGAACGGGTCGGTGGCGTCGGGGCCGCGCTCGGTGCGGCGCGGACGGGAGAGCTGCGGGGCGATGGTCTCGAGGATCACTCCTCGATGGTGCCCCGCGAGCGGCACCGGGTCGCGCCGGGACGTCCGAGTCCGGGCAGGAGTTCCGCGAGAGTTCGCCCTCCCGTCACCGCGGAAGTCGCATATTGACATTCGATGTCGAGTGATCGATTATCGATGTCTCCGTATCGATCATCGAGAGGTTCCCATGCACAAGAGCACGACCCTCGCGCTGCGGGTAGCCCTCGGCGCGGTCCTCCTCGGCACGCTCTTCTCCCAGGTGCTCCTCATCCCGCTGCTCGCGGCCGAGGCCGCCTGGGAGGCCCCCGAGGTCGCCTACCTCCGCTGGCCCTACACGGCGGCGGCCATCGCGGTGGTCCTGTGCGTCCAGGTCGCCGTCGTGTGCGTGTGGCGGCTGACCGCCTTCGTGCGCCGCGGCTCGATCTTCTCGGCGCGCGCCTTCGGGTGGGTCGACCGGATCATCGGTGCCGTCCTCGCCGCCGTGGTGATCCTCGCCGCGATGTTCGTCCACCTGACCGCGATCAACGCGATGCCGCCCGCCGTGCTGTTCTTCCTCACGGGAGGCGTGGTCGCCGGGCTGTGCCTCGCGCTCCTCGTGGTGGTCATGCGGGCGCTCCTCGTACGGGCCACGGAGCTCGAGAGCGACCTGAGCGAGGTGATCTGATGGCCATCGTGGTGAACCTCGACGTCGAGCTCGCGCGCCGCAAGATGTCCGTGACGGAGCTCGCGGAGGCCGTGGGCATCACCGTCGCGAACGTCTCCGTGCTCAAGAACGGGCGCGCCAAGGCCATCCGGTTCTCGACCCTCGACGCGATCTGCCGGGTGCTCGAGTGCCAGCCGGGCGACATCCTCGAGCACGTCCCGGAGAGCGGCTCCGAGGGCGGCGCGCACTAGCGCGCGGGTTCGCCCGGGCGTGCGGGCCCTCTACCGTGCGAGCGCCTCGTCGAGGTCCGTGACCCGGAACTCGTAGCCCGCCTCGAGCAGCCGCGCGGGGGCGACCCACCGTGACTTGAGGAGCAGCTCGGCCTCGTTGCGCAGCACCCCCATGCCGATCTCGAGCACCCACCGCGGGGCGGGCAGCCCGAACGGCGCACCGACACGGCGGCGCAGCGCGGCCATGAGCGTGAGGTTGTCGCTCGCCCCGGGCGCCGCGACGTTCAGGGGTCCGGTGAGCTCGGGGTGGTCGCGCACGAAGCGCACGACGCCGACGACGTCGTCCACGTGCACCCACGAGAACCTCTGCCGTCCCCCGGTCCGGTGCCGCGGCGGGCGACCGTCACCCGTGGGGTTCGGTCCGATCCCCCGGTAGCGGCGGTGGTCGAACCACCAACCGTCGAGCTGAGGGCCGCCCAGTCCGAGGCGCGCCGCGGTCAGTAGCTGCTGCTGGGCCGGGCCGTCGCCGAGCACGATCGCCATGCGCAGCGCGACCCTGCGCGTGCCCGGCAGGTCGCCGTCGAAGAAGGTCCGCTCCCACGTGCGCGCGACATCTACCGAGAAACCCGTGCCGAGCTCGCCGGTCTTCTCGTCCTGCGGGCGGTCCATGGCGTGCCGGTAGATGGTGCCCGTCGACGCGTTGAGCCACAGTCGCGGGGGCTCGGCCGCGCGTCGCACCGCCGCGTGCAGCGCCCGGGTGGTGGCGACGCGCGAGCGCAGGATCTCGTCCCGGTTCGCGTCGGTGTATCGACCTCCCACAGACTTGCCTGCGAGGTTCACGAGCAGCTCCGCGCCGTCGACGGCTCGCGCGAGGGCGCCGTCGTCGGCCCAGGTCACCTCTCCCCCGGAGCGCGAGACCGTCGTGACGTCGAACCCGTCCTCGCGCAGGCCCGCGAGGATCGCCCGGCCGAGGAATCCAGACGCTCCGGCGACGACGGCGCGTGGAGTGCTCACGAGGTCACCCTACGGGCCGCCGCGCGCAGCGACCGCGGCCCCGTCCGGGACTGCTTACCGGCGGGGCCGCGACCACTGGCAGCATCAGCCCGCGGCGATGCAGATGACGGTGATGCGGACGTTCGAGCTCGCGCTCGAGGCGAAGGAGAGCCCCCAGCCCGTGTTCTCCGCGACGGGGTAGCTCGCGTACGGCGTCGGCGTGCCCCCCGTGTTGTGCGCCCAGGCGCCGCCGATGGCGAACTTGCCCGGGCTGCAGTACACCTTCGGGTACTGGTTGCTCGAGCTCACGTTGACGTCCGCCGAGATGTACTCCAGGCCGGAGACGCCGGCTGCACCGGCCGCGCCCTGTGGCCCAGCTTCACCTTGCGCCCCGGCGGGGCCAGCAGGACCGGCCGCGCCCTGTGGCCCAGCTTCACCCTGCGCCCCGGCGGGGCCAGCAGGACCGGCCACACCGGCGGGACCCTGCGCGCCCTGGAGTGCGGCGACCGCGCTCGGGGCGAGCTTCGACAGCGCGATCGTGCCGTTCTTGATCTTGGCGTTGGTGACGGCGCCGTTCTTGAGCTTGGCCGCCGTGACCGCCGAGTTCT
>JAAYZM010000094.1 GCA_012514835.1 Actinomycetales bacterium | reverse complement strand
TGGTCGCCTCCGGGGGGCTCGCACCGAGCGACGGGCGCATCGACCTGGGTCCGCTCGCCGCCGCCGCGCCAGAGCTCGCCAAGGCCGCCGACGCCGGGGAGCGGGCCAGCGCGAGCGTCGCGCAGATCGACTCCGGGGCGCTCCTGCCCGTCGTGGCCGAGCAGGTGGACGAGGTGCGCGCCCAGCTCGACGAGGTCGCCTCCGCGCTGCGCACCGGCGCGCGCGTGAGCGAGCTCTTGCCCGGGATGCTCGGGGCCGACGGCGAACGCCGCTACCTCGCCCTGTTCCTCAACTCCGCCGAGCTGCGCTCCACCGGCGGGCTCGTGGGTGCGATGGCCGTGATCACGGCCGACGACGGCGCGTTGTCCATGTCCAGCACGCGCGCGGGCACGGACCTGCCGCGGCTCGAGTAGTCGATCCTGCCCCTCACTCCCGAAGAGCTCGACCTTCACTCCGAGGCACTCGGTCGGCGCGTCCAGGCCCTTGCGCTCACCCCGGACTTCGCGCGCACCGCCGAGCTCGCCGCCGCGATGTGGGAGGCGGACACGGACGAGTCGCTGGACGGGGTGATCGCCACGGACGTGGTCGCGCTCGCGGGCGTGCTGGGCGGCACGGGGCCCGTCACCACCGAGGACGGCACGCAGCTCACCTCGGAGACCGTCCTGGCCGAGCTGCTCCACGAGCCCTACCTGCGCTACAAGAAGCAGGCCGACGCCGACGAGTTCTTCGCCGACGCCGCCGGGCGCTCCTTCGCGAAGGTCGTCGCGGGCGACGGCAGCTTCTCCACCGTGATCGACGCCCTCTCCACGGCGAGCGGGGAGGGGCGCGTGCTCGTGTGGTCCAAGGTGGCCGCTGAGCAGGACGCGCTCGAGGTCGCCGGGATCTCGGGGGCGTTCCTGTCCGGCGCGGCGCCGCGCGCGGGCGGGATCTTCCTCAACGACGCGACGGGCGGCAAGCTCGACTACTTCCTCGACTCCCAGGTGGACGTCACGCGGGTGGTGTGCGAGGACGGCGGGATGCGAGTGGGCACGCGGCTGCGGCTCACCTCGCGCGTGCCGTCTGACGTCAAGGACCTGCCCAAGTACGTGACCGGGCTCGCCGACGTGCCGAAGGGCACCTTCGTCACGCGGGTGTCCGCGTACGGGCCCGAGGGCGGGCGGCTCGTCTCGACCACCCTCGACGGGGCCGCCGTGGGCGGACGCCAGGGCACCGAGGCGGGGCGGGACGTCAACCTCCTGTCCGTGGACCTCGCCTCCGGCGAGTCCGTCACCTACGAGTTCGAGTGGACGGTCCCGCAGGTGGGGCCCGTCGAGGTGTGGTCCACGCCGACGACGACGGCCTCCGGGCGGCTGAGCGTGCCCGGCAGCTGCGGCTGAGCGGTTCCGGCTCCGGAGCGATCTGGAATCTGGTGCCGCACTTCACCCGCTGCGGGGCTGACAACGGCGTGTCCGGCGTGCGAGACTTGCACCGATATGTCCGATTCGGCGGGATTCAGCGAGCCGCGGCTCAGCTGGTCCCGGTGCATCAGGGTCTCACCCAGGCGAAAGTTGTTCGAGATGAAGCGTAGTAGCGCGGTGGTGGGCGGAGCGATCCTCGCCCTCCTCGGGAGCGCAGGGGCCGCGTCCGCAGATGACCTCTACCCGCCACCCCCCGAGCCCACTCTGGAAGTGTCCGCTCGTTCGGTGTGCGTCGGTGACGTGCCGTACCTCTCGTGGGAGGCGAAGCACGGGTCCGACCTCACGGCGAGCGAGACGGACCTCACCATCACCTTCCTCAACCCCGGCGGGGACGACCTCGTCTGGTCCGGGCAGCCGCTGACCGGCCAGAAGCTGTGGCCCGGCGCCGCAGCCGACTCCGAGGGCAACGGCACCGACTGGCCCGGCTGGAGCCTCGTGGACGGCGAGTGGGTCGAGGGCGACGAGTGGGACTGGGTTGTCCCGACCGCCGACATCGAGTTCCACGCGAGCCCCTCCGTGGTGCTCACCGTCGACTACCCGCTGCCGAGCGCCGTGTGCGCCGGACCTCCGGACGCCCCGCCGCCCGCCGGGCCCGACCCGGACGAGGAGGACGACGGCCTGCCCGACCTCCTGGGCCTCACCGGCAACCAGACCGCCGGGCTGCTCGCCGGCGTGGCCGGTCTCGTGGTGGTCGGCACCGCCCTCGTGGTGGTCCGCCGGCGCCTCCAGCACTAACCCGCACTCACCTGACGGCCTCGCTCTGGCGAGCCACCTCAGCTCACGGCCCGCGGCCGGTCTGTGCTCCCGCAGACCGCCCGCGGGCCGTGCTGCGTCCCCGGGGCATCCCCCACCTCGCGCCCCTTGTCCCATGCCCGCGCGCACCCACCCCCTCGCGCCAGGTCCACCCGGTCTCCCCACCGCCGCTTCTCCCAACTTGCGGTGAGTTGTGCGCGCACAACGTTCCTTGCGGTGCCCTGTGCGCGCACAACTCACCGCAAGCTGCTGTCGGGTGGGGTGGGGAGGGCGCGCGGGACGCTGGCGCACGGGGTGAGAAGGGGCTCGGCGCGGGGTGATCCACAGGGCGGCGGGCTGGCCGCGCGGCTCGGCGTCGGGCCGCGCCATCCTGCTGCGATGAACAGTCAGGATCTCCCGGGTACGACGCCGCTGCGCTTCGACCGGGCTCGCGAAGCAGGGATCAGTCGCCGCGAGCTCGACAGCGATGAGTTCGTTCGTGTCCGTCGCGGCGTGTACCTGGGGGCGGGCGTCGACACCTCGAGTCCCGAGGTCCGCACTCGCATCGCCGCCGAGATCGCGGGTGCGCGGGGATGCCTCGGCGGGTGGGCGGCCGCGCGCGTCTACGAGGAGGAAGTCCTCCGCCATCTTCCGGACCGGGCGGCGTTGCACGTGTTCGACGGCCGCGTTCCCTGGCCCGAGGGGGTGGGCCAGCTGGAGCCCCTGCTCCTGTGCTTGGATCCCCAAGCGAAGCTGACGGCCAGCCCGGGGATCGAGCCGCTCCGGAGTCGGCTCGAGCCGGAGGACGCCGTCGTCGTCGACGGTCTTCGCCTCACGTCGCCTGTGCGGACCGCGTTCGACCTCGCACGGAAGCGGACCCTGTGGGGTGGTGTGATTGCAGTCGATCGGCTGGTGCACCTCGGCATCGTGGGGCTCGACGAGTTCCAGGAGTACGTCGGGCGGCACCGCGGCAAGCACGGGGTGCGTCAGGCCACGAAGGTTGCCGCGCTCGCGAACGGGCGTGCCGAGTCACCGCCGGAGACGGTCACGCGGCTGCTCTGGCTTGAAGCGGGTCTGCCGCAGCCCGAGGTCAACGTGGAGATCTTTGACGCGCAGGGAGAGTTCGTCGCGCGGGTGGACATGCTTGAGCCGCGGACGCGAGTCGCCGTGGAGTACGACGGCGAGCACCACGCGTCCGCCGCCCAGCGCAGCCGCGACTC
>JAAYZM010000093.1 GCA_012514835.1 Actinomycetales bacterium | reverse complement strand
TGGGATCGTCGAGGGTCTGGCACGGCAGTGGGAGTGGGTCCGTGACCGGTTCGAGTGACGTCACGGTCGTCGTCCCGACGCACCGCCGCAACCACTTCCTGCCCGAGACGATCGCCGCGGTCGTCGCGCAAGAGCTCGCGCCCGCGGCGCTCGTCGTGAGCGACGACGTCGGCGACCCCGAGACCCGGGCGATCGTCGAGGAGTGGGCGGGCCGCGCACCGTTCCCCGTGCGCTACCTCGACTCCTCGGGCCCGGGGGCGGGCACCGCTGGGGCCTCGCGCAACGCGGGCGCCGCGCTCGCGACCACGAGCCTGCTCGCCTTCTGCGACGACGACGACGTGTGGCACCCGGGCTTCCTCGCGCGTCTCGTCCCGCTCCTCGTCGAGCCGGGGGCCGAGATCGCCGTGGCGTGGGGGGAGGACCCGAGCGGTGAACGCCACTACGCGCGTCTCCCCGAGGGCCTGCAGCCGCAGGACGTCGTCGGCCCGAACCCGGGCTTCGGCGGCTGCAACTTCGTGATTCGCGCGGAGGCCTTCGAGGCGCTCGGCGGGTACGACCCGCGCCTCCTCGTCTCGGAGGACAAGGACCTGCTGGTGCGGGCGCTCGGTGCGGGGATGTCCTACCGCGTGGTCCCCGAGGTCCTCGTGCACTACCGCACCCACTCACGGGGGCGACTGACCGACAAGATCGAGCCGCGCGCGACGTCGATCGAGCGGTTCATGGCCAAGCACGCCGAGCTGCTCGGCCCCGTCGACACGCTCTACCTGCGCACACAGGTCGCGAGCGTCAGACGGGTGACCGCTGCGCGGCGCGCGGCGCGCCTGGGCTACCTCGCAGCGCTCGTCCTCGGTCGGCTCGCGCTCGTGGCCACGGGTGCGTGGGGGCGGGCCGCGGGGGTGGTGCGGCGATGACCGAGACCACGACCGCCCCCCGCCGGGAGGCCCTCGGCCTGCGCCGGGCGGTGCTCGGGCCGTGGCCCCTCGGCGCGCCTGAGGAGCCGCTGCGGCGCACGCCCACGCTCCTCATCGTGGGGGTGTGGCTCGCGATCCTCCTGCCCGAGCTCGCCCGCGGCATCGCCGAGCCCAAGGTGTGGCGGCCCGTGACGGCCGGTGAGACCGAGCTCGCCGGATGGGTCGCAGGGGTCACGACCGTGTGCAACGCCGCGCTCGTGCTCGGGTGCGCGGCCGTCGTCCTGCTCGGCGTGCGCCGGCTCCCGTGGCGCCGCGTGCTCCCCCTCGCTCTCGTGCTCCTCGCGTGGCTGGTCACGGTCCTCCAGCTCGTCGCGCAGGACCGCACCCCACGCCTCACGGCGCTCGTCGTGCCGGCCGTCGCGACCGCCCTGTGGGCCGTGCGCCCGCAGCGCGGCCACGTCGAGGTGCTCGGCTACCTCACCGGTGGTCTCGCGGCGGTCAGCATCGTGCTCGGCCTCGTGTGGCCGAGCGTGGGGATCTTCGTGCGCTCCGAGGCGGTCGACGGCGAGAAGCCCGTCTCGGCGCTCGGGATCCTCGCGGGGGTCCTCTCGACGGGCAACATGCTTGGTCTCGCGCTCGCGACCGGGCTCGCCTCGGTCCTGTTCGTCCGGCGCGACGTGCTGCGCTGGACCATGACGGTCCTCGTGCTCGTCGCGATCGTGTGGAGCGCCTCGCGCACCGCGCTGCTCGCGGTGCTCGCGGTCGCGGTCGCGGCGCTCGGTCTGGCCCTCGCGCGGGACGCGCGGCGCTTCGCGGGCGGCTGGCTCGCGCTCGTCGCGCTCGGGGCGCTCGTGCTGCCGTTCGTGACACGCTCGCCCACGGCCTTCACGAACCGCGGCGGCTACTGGGTCGCCTCGATCGAGGCGTGGACCCAGAGCCCGTGGATCGGGCACGGTGCGGACTGGTTCAAGGTCCTCGCGCAGGGCGAGCACAACCTCGGCGGGCACGCCTACCACGCGCACAACCAGGTCGTGCACGTCCTGGTGACGGGCGGTCTCGTGCTCGGTGCGCTCGCCCTTGCCGTCCTCGTCGTGCTCGGTGCCCGCGCGGTCGGCTGGGCAGGACGGGGCCTTGCGTGGCCCACGTTCGTGCTGACGGCCTTCGCCGTCGTCGCGAGCTTCGAGGTCGTCGTCGGGCTCGTCGACCTGCGGGTGTGCGTCCCGTTCGTGCTCGTCCCGCTCGCCCTCGTCGCGTTCGTCGAGCGCGAGGCGACATGACCGCGCTCGCCGAGCGTGCGGCGCGCGGCACCGCGGTCTCGCTGCTCGCGCAGGTCGTGCGCTTCGCCGTCCAGCTCGGCTCGGTCCTGATCCTCGCGAGGCTGCTCGTCCCGGCCGACTTCGGTCTCGTCGCGATGATCGTTGCCGTGATCGGGGTCGCGGAGGTCTTCCGCGACTTCGGGCTGTCCGCCGCCGCGGTCCAGGCACCAGAGCTCACCCGGGCCCAGCGCGACAACCTGTTCTGGGCGAACACGGGTCTCGGCCTCGTGTGCGCGCTCGTCGCGCTCGCGACGACGCCGCTGCTCGTCGCGGTCTACGGCGAGCCCCGCCTCGCCGACCTCGTCCCCGCGCTCGCGGGGACGTTCGTCCTGTCGGGTCTCAACTCGCAGTACCGCGCGGGACTCACGAGGGACCTGCGCTTCGGCGCGATCGCGCGATCGGACGTCGGCGCCCAGCTCGCCGGGGCGATCGCCGCCGTCTCGCTCGCCTCGCTCGGGGCGGGTGTGTGGGCGCTCGTCGCCCAGCAGCTCGTCGTCGCGCTCACGGCGCTCGTGATCAACGTCGTGAGCGCGCGCTGGCTGCCACGGTGGCCCGTGCGCTCGGAGTCGATCCGGGGCTTCGTCCGCTACGGCTCGGGCTTCCTCGGCTCGCAGACGCTCATGTACGCGACCTCGAACGTCGACGCCGTGCTCGTCGGGGCGGTCTGGGGCAAGGTCGACCTGGGCCTGTACTCGCGCGGGTACCAGCTGCTCATGGTGCCGCTCAATCAGATCCAGGCGCCTCTCACGCGGGTCGCCCTGCCCGTCCTGTCACGCGTCCAGGACGACGAGGAACGGTTCGCCCGGTACGTCGCCCGCGCGCAGCTCGTCGTGTGCTACGTGACGATGCTCGGCCTCGCGGTCGCCGCGGTGCTCGCCGACCCGCTCGTCCTCGTGCTCTTCGGCCCGGGCTGGGAGGGCGTCGCGCCGATCTTCGCCCTGCTCGCGATCGCGGGCATCTTCCGCACGGCCTCCTCGGTCGCCTACTGGACGTACCTCGCGCGCGCCCTGACCGGT
>JAAYZM010000092.1 GCA_012514835.1 Actinomycetales bacterium | reverse complement strand
GAGCGGTTCCGGCGCACCCTGCTCGGGCGCGGTGGCTCGATCGACCCGATGCTCGCGTTCGGCGAGCTGCGGGGGCGTGAGCCACGCATCGAGCCGTTGCTCGTCCGCCGCGGCCTCGACGTCGTGGCATGACGGGCGTGCGCGCGCAGGACGAGGTCGTGGCCCTGTGCCGTGACCTGCTGCGCTTCGACACGTCGAACTACGGCGACGGCTCAGGGCCGGGGGAGCGGGCCGCCGCGGAGTACGTCGCGGAGAGGCTGTCCGACGTCGGCCTCGAACCCGAGCTCTTCGAGAGCGCACCCGGCCGGGCGAACGTCGTCGTCCGCATCCCTGGGCGCGACCGTGCGTGTCCTGCCCTCGTGGTGCACGGCCACCTCGACGTGGTCCCCGCGGACGCGAGCGAGTGGCAGGTGGACCCGTTCGCGGGCGAGGAGCGCGACGGGATGCTGTGGGGGCGCGGCGCCGTGGACATGAAGGACATGGACGCGATGATGCTCGCGGTGTTCCGCGACCGGGCGCGCACGCAGCGTCCGCCCGCGCGCGACGTCGTGCTCGCGTTCTTCGCGGACGAGGAGGCCGGGGGAGAGGCGGGCGCGGGCTGGGTGGTGCGGCACCGTCCGGAGCTCTTCGAGGGAGCCACCGAGGCGATCAGCGAGGTCGGGGGCTTCTCGGTCGACGTCGCGGGCCAGCGCGCGTACCTCGTGCAGGTCGCGGAGAAGGGCCTCGCGTGGCTGCGCCTCGTGGCCCAGGGCAAGGCCGGTCACGGGTCCTTCGTCAACACCGACAACGCCGTGACCCGGCTCGCCGAGGCCGTCGCGCGCGTCGGGGCCCACTCGTGGCCGCTCACGCTCACGGACTCGACCACGGCCCTCTTGCGCGGCGTCGCGGAGCTCACCGGGCTGCGCTTCGACCCCGAGGACCCCGGCACGGTCGACGCGCTCCTCGAGGCGCTCGGGCCCGCGTCGAAGTTTGTCGGTTCGACCGTGCGTCACTCGTCGAACCCGACCCAGCTCGCGGCGGGCTACAAGGCGAACGTGATCCCCTCGCGCGCCGAGGCCGTGGTGGACCTGCGGTTCCTCCCGGGGCTCGAGACAGAGGCGGACGAGGTGCTCGCGAAGCTCGCCGGTCCCGGCGTGGACGTCGAGGACCTCTACCGCAACCAGGCGCTCGAGGCCCCGATCGAGGCGCCGCTCGTGGCCGCGATGACCTCCGCGCTCCTCGGTGAGGACCCCGAGGCGGTGGTCCTGCCCTACATGCTCTCGGGTGGCACGGACAACAAGCACCTCGCCCAGCTCGGCATCACGGGGTACGGGTTCGCGCCGCTGCGCCTGCCCGCCTCGATGGACTTTGCCGCGATGTTCCACGGTGTCGACGAGCGTGTCCCGGTGGACGCCCTGCGCTTCGGCGTGCGCGTGCTCGACCGGTTCCTCGACGTCTGCTGAACGAGGCTCCTGCGTGCTGAGCGGGGGGGCTCAGAAGTCGAGCGTGGACTCGACCTTGATGATGCGGCGACGCAACCACACGCGCCGTTCCCCACCGAGGTAGAGCGACGTGCGCGCGAGCTCCCAGCGACCGTACTCCGCGGCCTCCGTCAGCAGACGCGTCGCGTCCGACGGGGAGGTGTACCGCGGCATGCGCACCTCGCGATACTCGTAGTGGGACGCCCGCGGCGGCCGCGAGCGGAGCTTCCCGATCGTGTCTGCCTTCGCCATGGAGGACCCCCGGTCTGGTCGACAAGTGCTGCCATTGTGCACGGTCCGGCACTACCGTGGTGGCATGACCGTTGATCCGCGTGCCGCCCTCGACCGGTTCCTCGCCGCCCTCGAGGCCCACTACCACGCCGTGAGCACGCGGCGCGGGGAGCAGGACCCGGCGGTCGACGACGCGTACGACGTCCTCGCCGACGCCTTCGACGTCTACGCGGAGTCCCTCGGGCGCGCCCACAACGAGGCGCTCCCGTTCGACATCACCGACGACGAGGACGACGAGGACGACGACGCGGCCGAGGTCTACGACGTCGACAAGGTGCCCGACGAGGCGTTCGAGGACTTCGACGAGGACGACGACGACGCGGACGACGACGACACCGACGAAGACTCGTCCGACGGCGAGCGCGTGGTCTAGCTAGCCGAGCACCTCGGGATACCCGAGCCGCGGGGCGCCGATCTCGTCGAGCGCGGCGGCGATCTCTGCGGGCAGGTCGAGGCGGGTCGCGTCGAGCGCGGCGCGCAGCTGGAGCGGGGTCCGGGCACCCAGCACGGCGGCGCTGACGCCGGGGCGCGAGCACAGCCACGCGAGCGCGACCTCGAGCGGGCTCACGCCGAGCCCGTCCGCCGCGGTGACGAGGGCCTCGATCACGGGCGCCTGCTCGACGCCGAGGTACGGGGCGACGAACCCGGCGAGGTGAGCCGACGCGGCGCGCGAGTCCGCCGGGACGGTGCGCCGGTACTTGCCCGTGAGGACGCCGCGGCCGAGCGGTGACCACGCGAGCACGCCGATCCCGAGGCCGACGGCGGCCGGCAGCACCTCGCGCTCCACGCCGCGCTGCACGAGCGAGTACTCGACCTCGACGGCGGCCAGGCCCACGTCGCGTGCGAGCAGCGTGTGGGCCTGCGCCGTGCGCCACGCGGGGAAGTTCGACAGGCCCACGTAGCGGGCGCGGCCCGAGGTTACCGCGAGGCCCAGCGCCTCGACGGTCTCCTCGAGGGGCGTGCGCGGGTCCGGGGTCTGCACCAGGAACAGGTCGACGTGGTCGGTGCCGAGGCGCACGAGCGACGCGTCGAGACCGTCGAGGAGGCTCCCGCGCGACGCGTCCACGACCCCCGAGCCGTCGCGGCGCCGCCGTACGCCACCCTTGGTGCACAGCGTGACGTCCTCGCGCGCGACGACTCGGCCCAGCAGCGAGCCGACCAGCTCCTCGCACTCGCCGTCGGCGTAGCTCGCCGCCGTGTCGAGGAGCGTCCCGCCCGCGTCGACGAAGTCACGCAGCTGGACGGCCGCGTCGTCCGCGTCGGTGTCCCGGGCCCAGGTCATGGTGCCGAGGGCCAGGGGAGCGACCTGCAGGCCCGTCCTGCCGAGTTGGCGAAGTTCCACGTGAGCAACCTACCTGCCGGGGGCACTACCGTTGCCCACCATGACCGCAGACGCGATGACCTGGTGGGAAGCCGTCGTCCTCGGGATCGTGCAAGGACTCACGGAGTTCCTGCCGATCTCCTCGTCGGCGCACCTGCGCGTGGTCGGTGAGCTCATCGGCACCGCGGACCCCGGGGCCGCGTTCACGGCGATCACGCAGATCGGCACGGAGACGGCCGTGCTCATCTACTTCCGCAAGGACATCGTCCGGATCGTCGGCGCGTGGTGGCGGGCCCTGCGGGGCGCGCACGGCCCCACCTGGCGCGACCGCACGGGCTGGGGCGCCGTCGCGGACCCGGACGCGCGCATGGCGTGGTTCATCGCGATCGGCACCTTACCGATCGTCGCGCTCGGCCTGGCGTTCCAGGACTCGATCGAGCACACGTTCCGGAACCTGTATGTCGTCGCGGCGATGCTTGCCGTCTTCGGCGTCCTCCTCGGGGTCGCGGACCGGATCGGGCGACGCGATCGCGCGCTCGACGAGCTCACGGTCCGCCACGCCGTGCTGCTCGGTCTCGCCCAGGCCCTCGCGCTCGTGCCCGGGGTCTCCCGCTCGGGCGGCACCATCACGGCGGGCCTCTTGCTCGGATACACGCGGGAGGCGGCCGCCCGGTACTCGTTCCTCCTCGCGATCCCCGCCGTCATGGGGTCTGGGCTCTTCCAGCTCGCGAAGTCCGTGGACGAGTTCGGGCAGGCGGGCACGCCGGGCCTCGGTGTCACGCTGCTCGCGACCGTGGTCGCAGGTCTCGTCGGGTTCGTCGTCATCGTCGCGTTCCTCGCGATCGTCACGCGGTACTCGTTCCTCCCCTTCGTCGCGTACCGGCTCGTGCTGGCCGTCGTCATCGTCGTGCTGCTCGGCGCGGGGGTGCTCACGGCTCTGCCGGCCGGCGCCGCGGGCTAGGCTGCTCGGGTGCTGACCTGGCCTGCCGTCCCCGTCCCCGCGATCCCCGGGCGTGGTGGTCCGGTCCTCGTCCGGGACACGTCGAGCGGCGAGCTCACCGTCGCCGCCGAGGGACCCGTGGCGCGGGTGTACGCGTGCGGGGTGACCCCCTACGACGCGACCCACCTGGGCCACGGGGCCACCTACGTCGCGTTCGACCTGCTCGTGCGCGCGTGGCGCGACTCGGGGCTCGACGTCACGTACGCGTCGAACGTCACCGACGTCGACGACCCCCTGCTCGAGCGCGCCGACGCGACCGGCGTGGACTGGCGCGAGCTCGCCTCCCAGCAGACCGCCCTCTTCGCGGAGGACATGACGGCGCTCGGGGTGCTGCCCCCCGACGTGTACGTGGGCGCCGTCGAGTCGATCCCCGCCGTCGTCGACGCCGTCGAGCTGCTCCTCGCCACCGGGGCCGCCTACCGCATCGAGCCCGAGGGCGACGTGTACGCCGCCGTGACGCTCGTCCCCGGCTTTGGCGCAGTCTCCGGCCTCGACCACGAGACCCGGCTGGCCCAGTTCGCCGAGCGCGGGGGAGACCCGCAGCGTGCGGGCAAGCGCGACCCGCTCGACGCGCTCTTGTGGCGCACCGAGCGCCCCGGCGAGCCCGCGTGGGACGGGCGCTCCCTCGGCCGTGGTCGCCCCGGGTGGCACATCGAGTGCGCCGTCATCGCGCGCGACGGCCTCGGCACGCCGTTCGACGTCCAGGGCGGCGGCAGCGACCTCGCGTTCCCGCACCACGAGATGTCCGGCGCCCACCTCGTCGCCCTCACGGGAGACGTCACGGCCCGCCCGCGCGTCCACGTCCACGCGGGCATGGTGGGCCTCGACGGCGAGAAGATGAGCAAGTCGCGCGGCAACCTCGTGCTCGTCTCCCAGCTGCGGGCCGACGGCGTGGACCCTCGCGCGATCCGGCTCGCGCTCCTCGCCCACCACTACGCGAGCGACTGGGAGTGGACCCACGCCGAGCTCGCGACGGCCGAGGCGCGCCTCGAGACGTGGCGCGCCGCGACCTCGGGCAACGGCGGACCGGCCGCCGAGCCGCTCCTCGCCGAGCTGCGCGCGGCGCTCGCGGCCGACCTCGACGCCCCCCGCGCGCTCGCGGCTGTCGACGCGTGGGCTCAGCACTCCCTCGCGGGCCCGGCCGACGGCGGCTCGTGGGACGTGACCGACCCGGCGACCGAGGGCGCCCCCGGCGTCGTGGCCCGCGCGCTCGACGCCCTGCTCGGGATCCGGCTCTAGCCCTTCCGCTCGTCAGGACCCTGCGGGTCCGCGATCGCCCTTGTCGCGGCGCCGCAGGTACCGTTCGAACTCCTGGGCGATCGCCTCGCCCGAGGCCTCGGGCAGCTCGACCGTGTCCTTGGCCTCCTCGAGCTGCGCGACGTACTCGGCGATCTCCGGATCCTCGTCCGCGAGCTCGTCCACCCCGCGGCGCCACGCCTCGGCCTCCTCGGGCAGGTCGCCCAGGGGGACGGGCTCCCCGATGAGCTGCTCGAGCTGGCCCAGGAGGGCGAGCGTCGCCTTGGGCGAGGGCGGCTGTGCGACGTAGTGCGGCACGGCCGCCCACAAGGAGATCCCGGGCAGCTCTTGCTCGAGCGCGGCGTGCTGGAGCACCCCGACGATCCCGGTGGGGCCCTCGTACGTCGACTCCTGGACGTCGAGCGCGAGGCGGACGTCCTCGCTCTCGGAGGAGCGGGTCACGGGGATGGGGCGCGTGTGCGGGACGTCCGCGAGGAGCGCACCGAGCGTGACGAGCACGGTGCCGCCGAGCGTCGCGGTCGTGTCGAGGACCTGCTGGCAGTAGCGGCGCCAGCGCAGCGAGGGCTCGATCCCGTGCACGAGGATCACGGTGCGACCCAGCACGGGCGTGCGGGCCACGGCGAAGTGCGTCGTGGGCCACGAGATCTGGCGCGTCCCCGACTCGGGGTCGAAAGCGACGACGGGCCGGTTGACCTGGAAGTCGTGGAAGTCCTCCGGGTCGAGCGAGTCGACGATCTCGGCGTCCCACGCGTCGTGCAGGTGGTGGAGCGCGGCGGTCGCGGCGCTCCCGGCGTCGTTCCAGCCCTCGAAGGCCGCGATGACGAGCGGTTCGCGGCCGAGCGCCGCGGTCGGGTCCTCGGTCATTCGACCCAGCCTAGACTCCTGGGGTGAGCTCCGATCCGAACACCAGCGTCCGCGCCGACCTGCCCGCCGCCGTGCTGTGGGACATGGACGGCACCCTCGTCGCGTCGGAGCCGTACTGGATGGAGGCGGAACGGGACCTCGTCGAGTCGTACGGGCTCACGTGGACTCACGAGGACGGGCTCGCGATGGTGGGCATGCCGCTCGTCGCCGCGGGGGAGGTCATCGCGGCGCACGGGGTCCCGCTGCCGGCGCAAGAGATCGCGGACCGGCTCGTCGCCGTCGTCGCGGAGCACCTCGAGCGGGAGGTGCCTTGGCAGCCCGGGGCACTGCGGCTGCTGACCGAGCTGCACGAGGCGGGCGTGCCGAGCGCCCTCGTGACCATGTCCTACCGCGTGCTCGCGGAGAAGATCGTCGCGGCGGTCCCGGGCGGCGGGTTCACGACGATGGTGTGCGGCGACGACGTCACCCACGGCAAGCCGCACCCCGAGCCGTACCTCATGGCCGCGCAGCGCCTCGGGGTGGACCCGCGCCGGTGCGTCGCCGTCGAGGATTCGCTGCCGGGGCTGTCCTCGGCGCTCGACGCGGGGACCCGCACGATCGGCGTCGAGGTCATGGTGCCGATCCCGGCCGTCCCGAAGCTCTCGCGCGTGGCCTCGCTCGAGGACCTCACGCTCGACGACCTCGCGCGCGTGGCCTCCGGCCAGGTGGTCGACCTGCTCGGCTCGGCCTAGCCCGGTCGCAACGAGGCCTAGTCCGGCCGCACCCCGAGCGCGAGCTCGACGAGGTCCAGGTCGAGCTCCGGCGGGCGACCCCCGAACTCGGGGCACAGCGCCTGGTGGGCGCACCACCCGCACAGCGCCGAGCGGCGGGTGCGGAACTCGCCCGTGCGTGCCGCTCGTGTGATCCGGTCCCATCGCGCCCGCACGTCGCGCTCGGTCTGCTCGAGGTCGGCCGCGACCGGGTCCTGGTGGCGCACCTGCCCGTCACCGAGGTAGACGAGCTGCAGACGCCGGGGCACCACGTCGCGCTCGCGCCAGAGCATGAGCCCGTAGAAGTGCAGCTGGAACACCGAGCTCGCGGCGTACTGGGGCCGCGGGGCACGGCCCGTCTTGTAGTCGACCACCCGCAGGGCGCCGTCGGGCGCGACGTCGATGCGGTCCACGATGCCGCGCAGCAGGGGTCCGCCGTCGGGCAGGGCGACCTCGAGGTAGGACTCGCGCTCGGCCGGCTCGAGGCGCTGGGGGTTCTCGAGCGTGAAGTACGTGCCGAGCAGCGTCCCGGCGGAGTCGAGCCATCCGCGCACCGCGGCGTCGTCCGCGAACAGGGACGCGACCGTGGGGTCGGCCTCCTGCAGGCGCGACCACGCGGGGCCGAGCAGCTCGAGGGCGGCCTCGGGCGTGCGGTCCGCGGCGGGCAGGTCGAAGAGGGAGTCGAGCACCGAGTGCACGAGGGTCCCGCGGGCCGCGGCCGACGACGGCGGCTCGGGGAGCCGGTCCACCACGCGGAAGCGGAACAGTAGCGGGCACTGCTCGAAGTCGTTTGCGCGTGACGGCGAGAGCCCGGGGGCTCGACGAGAGGGCACGGAAGCGTCCAGCGGCATGCTGCTCAGGCTAGGCCCCGCCACCGACTCGCCTACGCTGGGCCGGTGACCTCGCCCCCGGCACCGCCCGTGCAGCCCGCCCTCCCGCACTCGCGCGGCTGGGTGATCGGTCGGGTCGCGGGTGCCCCGCTCATCCTGCAGCCGATGTGGTTCGCGGTGGCCGCCGTCGTCACCGCCTTCCTGGTCCCCCTCGTGGCTAGCGCGCTGCCCGGGATCGCGACGGGCTGGACCGTGCTCATCGCCGCGACGTTCGTGGTGGTGCTCTTCGCGTCCGTGCTGCTGCACGAGCTCGCGCACGCGTACGTCGCGCGCCGGCTCGGGCGCCCGGTCCACGAGGTGGTGCTCAGCGCCCTCGGCGGTCACACGGCCTTCGCGCGCGGCTCGCTCGGGCCCGGCGGCAGCGCGCTCGTCGCCGCGGCGGGACCCGCGGTCAACCTCGTGCTCGGAGGTGTCCTCCTCGCGGCGGCCCAGCCGCTGCTGTCCGGCGCGACCCTCACCCAGCGGGCCACGGGTGTCCTCGTCGCGGCCATGGCGAGCGCGAACCTGCTCGTGGCGGGCTTCAACCTCGTGCCCGGCCTCCCGCTCGACGGGGGCCAGCTGCTCGCCGCCCTCGTGTGGAAGGTCACGGGGCGCCAGCACACGGGCACAGTCGCGGCGTCGTGGGTGGGCCGCGCGCTCGCCGTCGGACTCGTCGCGTGGGCGCTCGGGCGACCCCTCGTCTCGGGTCGCACGCCCGACACCTTCACGCTCGTGTGGACCCTCGTGGTCGCGGTGGCCG
>JAAYZM010000012.1 GCA_012514835.1 Actinomycetales bacterium | reverse complement strand
GTCTGGGCCGCGGGCGGGCGGGGCAGGTCGGGCACACGCAGCCCCGGCGCATCGCGGCCCGCACCGTGGCGGAGCGGATCAGCGAGGAGATCACGGGCTCGTCGGGGTCGCTCGGGGACATCGTCGGGTACCAGGTGCGGTTCACCGACACCTCGAGCGACGGCACCCTCGTCAAGGTCATGACGGACGGCATCCTGCTGGCCCAGATCCAGCGCGACCCCGAGCTGCTGGGCTACGACACGATCATCATCGACGAGGCCCACGAGCGGTCGCTCAACATCGACTTCCTGCTGGGTTACCTCACCAACCTGCTGCCGCGCCGGCCGGACCTCAAGATCATCATCACGTCCGCCACGATCGACTCCGAGCGGTTCGCGGAGCACTTCGCGGCGCAGGACGGCACGCCTGCACCGATCGTCGAGGTCACGGGGCGCACCTATCCGGTGGAGATCCGCTACCGCCCGCTCGCGGACGAGGACGGCAAGGACGACCGTGACCTGCCGACCGCCCTGTGCGAGGCCGTGGACGAGCTCGTGGCCGAGGGGCCCGGCGACATCCTCGCGTTCTTCTCCGGGGAGCGGGAGATCCGGGACGCGGCCGATGCGCTCACCGCGCACCTCGGGCCGCGCGCGAACGACCCCCGCATGCCCGGCGCGATCGACATCCTGCCGCTGTACGGGCGCCAGTCCGCGGCCGAGCAGCACCGCATCTTCTCCCCGCACGGCACGCGCCGCGTGGTGCTCGCCACCAACGTGGCCGAGACCTCGCTCACGGTCCCTGGCATCCGGTACGTGATCGACACCGGCACAGCCCGCATCTCGCGCTACTCCAAGGCCACGAAGGTCCAGCGCCTGCCCATCGAGCCCATCTCCCAGGCGTCGGCGAACCAGCGCTCGGGCCGCTGCGGGCGCGTCGCGGACGGCATCGCCATCCGCCTGTACTCCGAGGCCGACTTCGAGTCCCGACCCGAGTTCACCGAGCCGGAGATCCTGCGCACGTCGCTCGCGAGCGTGATCCTGCAGATGATCTCCGTGGGCGTCGCGTCGACCCCCGAGGACGTCACCAAGTTCCCCTTCGTGGACAAGCCCGACACGCGCGCCGTGCGCGACGGCGTCACCCTGCTGCGCGAGCTCGGGGCGCTCGAGGCCGACGACGACGGACGCCAGCGACTCACCACGACGGGCCGCGCGCTCGCCGAGCTGCCGATCGACCCGCGCCTCGCCCGCATGATCGTCGAGGCGGGCCGGCGTGGGGTCGCGCGCGAGGTCATGGTCATCACCGCGGCACTGTCCATCCAGGACCCCCGCGAGCGCCCCACCGAGGCGCGCGAGACCGCCGATGCCCTGCACGCCCGCTTCACCGACCCCACGTCCGACTTCCTCGCCTATCTCAACCTGTGGGAGTACCTGCGGACCGCCCAGCGCGACCTGTCCGGCAGCGCGTTCCGCCGCACCGTGCGCGCCGAGCACCTGCACTACCTGCGCATCCGCGAGTGGCAAGACCTCGTGGCCCAGCTGAAGTCGATGGCCAAGTCGGTAGGCATCCCCGTCAACGCGCCCGGCGCCCGCGTAGGCGCGGCGAGCGCGCCCACCTCCGAACTTGCGGTGAGTTCTGCGCGCACAAGTGACCTTTCGGAGGGTTCTGCGCGCACAACGCACCGCAAGAGGGCGGGGGTAGCGGGGGGCAGCGGAGCGGGGGCCGACGACGGCGGGGCGCGCGACCGTTCTGCGCAGAGCGCGACCGGCACCTTGCGGCTCGAGTGGGACGCGGACCGCATCCACGTCTCCCTCCTCGCAGGACTCCTCTCCCAGGTGGGCCAGCTCGAGGTCACCGAGGTGGGACGAGCAGCCAAGGGGGCGCCGTCGTCGGACAAGCGTCGTAAGCAGCGCGCCGAGTACCGGGGCGCGCGAGGTGCCCGGTTCCAGATCTGGCCGGGCTCGGGGCTGGTGCGCAAGGCGCCCGCGTGGGTCATGGCGGGTGAGCTCGTGGAGACCTCGCGGCTGTGGGCGCGCGACGTGGCCGCGATCAAGCCCGAGTGGGCCGAGGAGCTCGGGGCGCACCTCGTCACGCGCTCGTACTCCGAGCCGAGCTGGTCCACCAAGCAGGGCGCCGCGATGGTGCTCGAGTCGGTGCTGCTGTACGGGCTGCCCGTCGTCTCGCGGCGGCGCGTGCTGCTCGGCAAGGTGGACCCGGAGCAGGCGCGCGAGCTGTTCCTCCGGCACGCACTGGTCGAGGGCGAGTGGACCACCCACCACAAGTTCTTCCACGCCAACCGCGAGCTGCTCGCCGAGGCCGAGCGGCTCGAGGCGCGAGCCCGGCGGCGCGACCTCGTGCTCGACGAGGACGCCCTGCTCGAGTTCTACGACGAGCGCGTGGGCGCCGAGGTGGTCTCCGCGCGGCACTTCGACACGTGGTGGAAGGCGGTTCGCCGCGAGCAGCCCGAGCTGCTGACGCTGCCCCGCTCGATGGTGCTGCCGGACGAGGACGTCGTGTCCGGCGCGGCGTTCCCGCTCGTGTGGCCGCAGGGCGACCTCGAGCTCGCGCTGAGCTACCAGTTCGAGCCCGGGACGGCCGCCGACGGCGTCACCGTGCACGTCCCTCTCGAGGTGCTGCCGCGCGTGCGGGAGGACGGCTTCGACTGGCTCGTGCCGGGGCTGCGCGACGAGCTCGTGGTCGCGACGATCCGCTCGCTGCCCAAGCCCGTGCGCGTCCAGCTGGTGCCCGCGCCGGACGTCGCGCGCGACATCTCCGGCTGGCTCGCCGAGCACGTCGCGTCGTGGGAGGACACCGTGCGGGCGGGGGATGCGGCGCCGTCGTTCCGGGAGTCCTTCGCCCGGGCGGCGCGCGAGCTGCGCGGTGTGGTCGTGGCGCCCGAGGACTTCGACCCCGAGCGGCTGCCCGCGCACCTGCGCGTGACGTTCCGCGTCGAGGAGGGCGGGCGCCGGGCCGTGCTCGTGGACGAGGGGCCGGACCTCGGGCTGCTCCAGCGCCGCCTCGCCGCGCGCTCGCAGGACGCCGTGCGTGCCGCCGTACGCTCGGCCGTCCGCTCAGCCACGGCGCACACCACCTCGACCCCGGAGGCCCCCGGCACCCCCGCCGCTGCCCCGACAACTGGCCTCACCCCCACCCCCTCCCCCCAGAGTGGAGCGATCCTCCCCGGAGTGGAGCAACCTTCACCGGAATCACCCACGGTGGAGCGAGATTCAGCAGGATGGCTCCACTCTCCGAAGCTGGAGGCCTTCAGCAGCTGGCCTGACGATCTGCCCGGCGGGGAGCTGCCCGAGCGCGTCGATGTCCCCGGGGCCGCCGGGCTCGTGGTCCACGGGTACCCCGCGCTTGTCGAGCTCGGGGGCTCTCCGGGCGGCGGCGCCACGAAGGGGGCCGACGGCGGGAAGCGGGCTGAACGGTCCAGCAAGGCGTCCGACGGCAGGAAGGGGGGCGACGGCGGTTCCCCGGCGACCGGGCCCGTGGGCATCCGTGTGCTGGGTGACCCGGCATCGGCCGCGAACGCGCACCACCGTGGCTTGCGCAGGTTGCTCGTGGCCGACGTCGGCCTCGCGACCGCACGCATCACGACCCGCTGGAACGCCACCCAGGCACTGACCCTCGCGGCGAGCCCGTACCCCACCACCGACGCGCTCGTGGCGGACCTCCAGCTCGCCGCCGTCGACGGCCTGCTCGACCGCCACCTGCCCGGCCCCGCGACCGACGTCCGCTCGCTCGCCGCCTACACCGACATCCGCGCGGAGGTCCGAGCGCGGCTCGAGGACGAGGTGTATGCCGTGGCAGGCCTCGCCGCGAAGGCGCTCGGGAAGGGGCGGGAGGTCGAGTCGGCGGTGCGGGCGTCGTCGTCGTTGGCGCTGCTCGCGACGTGCACGGACCTCAAGGCGCACGTCGCGGGCCTGCTGGGCGACGGCTTCGTGTCTCGGACGGGCTCGGCGCGGCTGGGACACCTGGCGCGTTACCTCGAGGCGGACCTCGCGCGCCTCGACAAGGCCGCCCAGAACCCCGAGCGGGACGCGTCGCTCGCGTGGCAGGTCACCGAGCTGACGAGCGAGTACGAGCAGGTTCGCGCCGCCGTCCTGGCCGCCGGGCCCGGGCCTGACGCCGTCCCATCCGCGACCCTCGCCGCGCTCGAGGACGCCCGCTGGATGCTCGAAGAGCTCCGCGTCTCGCTGTTCGCCCAGCAGCTCGGCACGCCCACGGCCGTCTCCCCGCAGCGCATCCGCAAGGCCCTCGGGGCGATCGGCCGCTGAGCGCCCAGGCTGACGGCCGCACATCTCGACTCGGTAGGTCGCGTCCGACCCGCGGCATCGCGTCCCTCAGCCACGCCATCCTGCTCTGGCGCACGACTCTCTGTGCGTCGTCACGATGCACCAGAAACCGGAACGAGAAGCGCTCAGGGACCAGCCGCTGAACACCTGGCCCACCCTGACGATGACTGAAGGACGGACGGCTCGTCCCAGCTGGTGAGCAGCTGGGCGAAAGATCCGGACGCCTCTCCCACCGCGCGACCCTCCTCCACTACTCTCCTGTGCCATGACCTCAGGGACGCCGCGCGAGCAGGAGGCAGCCGAGCTGCACGCTGCGCTCGCGGGCGTGCGCATCACGGAGCCCGACGCCGAGATCCTCGCGACCGTCGAGAGCGCTCTGGTCCAGTTCTCCACACCCCAGGACTGGCACCCCGAGTCGAGCGCCGCGGCGGGCTGACCCGCCCGGGAAGCGCCGTCGTCGGCCCCGGATCACCCTGAAGGACGCCGCACGAACCGCGGGATTCCGCCCCTTCCCACGCGACCGTCTCGCAGAGTAGACAGGTCTCAGGTGTTCGCGAGGGCGCACGCCTATGCTCTACGAACCATCCAGAGCGACCGAGAGACCTGGCTCGTTGACGTCGCAGCAACCCCCCGCAAGGGTGAGGGTGCTTCCGCCAGGACCGATGGAGAGGTCCGATGGACGGCTGTAGCCGGTGTAGTCAGTGGGCGGTCGAGGCATGAGCCCCGCGACCGAGCGACCCACCGTGTCTTTCGAGCTCTTCCCGCCCCGGGACGTGGACTCCGCGCCGCGCCTGTGGGACACCATCCGCCACCTCGAGGCGGCCCGCCCGGACTTCGTGTCCGTGACCTATGGCGCGTCCGGGTCCACCCGCGAGACCACGCGCGCGCTCGTGACGCGGATCCTGCGGGAGACGTCGCTCAACCCGATCGCGCACCTCACGTGCGTGGCGACGTCCCGCAAGGAGATCGCGTGCGTGGTCGAGGAGTTCCTCGACGCGGGTGTGCGCTCCTTCCTCGCCCTGCGCGGGGATCCGCCGACGGCGGGCGCCGGGTGGGAGGCGCACCCGGACGGGCTGCGCACCGCGGCGGAGCTCGTGACGCTGCTGCGGCAGATCGAGTCGCGCCGGTGCGCGCAGTCCCCGTCGCAGCAGGTGCGGGCCACGGTGCGGCCGCTGTCGATCGCCGTCGCGGCCTTCCCGCGTGGCAACCACGGTGCGGGGTCCACGCGTGAGCAGGACATCCAGGCGCTGCTCGACAAGCAGTCCGCGGGCGCCGACTTCGCCGTGACGCAGCTGTTCTACGACGCCGAGTCCTACCTCGAGCTCGTGGGCGAGGCGCGCCGCTCGGGCGTGCGCATCCCGATCATCCCGGGGATCATCCCGGCCACGGACCCGGCCCGTCTGCTGCGGACGCAAGAGCTCACCGGGGTGCCCGTCCCGCGCGACCTTCTCGCACGCCTCGAGGCCGCCGACGACGACGCCGCCCGCCGCCGGCTCGGTGTGCGCGCCACGGCGGACCTCGTCAAGGCCGTGCTCGACGGCGGCGCGCCCGGCATCCACCTGTACACGTTCAACCGCCACGAGGCGGCGCTCGGCGTGCTCGACGCCGTCGGGCTGCTGCCCGGGTCCGCGCGCCCCACGTCCCAGCCTGACCCCGCTCCCGCGTACACCATCTGACCGACCCACCGCCCCACCACCCACGAAGGACACCCCGTGACCAGCACCCCCGCCTTCCCCGCCGCGACGATCCTGGGCTACCCGCGCATCGGCCGCGGCCGCGAGCTCAAGCGCGCCCTCGAGTCGTTCTGGGCGGGCCGGTCGAGCGAGGCCGAGCTCGAGGCGACCGCCGCGGAGCTGCGCCGCACCAACCGGACCCGCCTCGCCGGTCTCGGCCTCGCGACCGACACCCCGGCGATCCCGTCCGACTTCTCGTTCTACGACCAGGTGCTCGACGCCGCGGTCACCTTCGGCGCGGTCCCGTCGCGCTTCGAGGGTCTCGTGTCCGACGGCGGGACGGGGCTCGGTGGCTACTCCGTGCTGGCTCGCGGCGCTGGCGACCAGCTGCCCCTCGAGATGACCAAGTGGTTCGACACCAACTACCACTACCTGGTCCCGGAGATCTCGCCGTCCACGCAGTTCGCCCTCACGGGGCGGCGCGTGGTGGAGGAGTTCGCGGAGGGGCTCGCGGACGGGGTGCTCACGCGGCCCGTCGTCGTCGGGCCCGTGACGTTCCTCGCCCTTGCGAAGGCCGCCGAGGATGCGCCGGAAGGCTTCGCTCCCCTGTCGCGCCTCGACGCCCTGCTCGGTGCGTACGCGGAGCTGCTGAGCGAGCTCGCCGCCGCGGGTGCCACGTGGGTGCAGCTCGACGAGCCCGCGCTCGTCTCGGACGCGACGGGCACGCCGCGCGCGGAGCTCGAGCGGGCCGCGGAGCGCGCGTACGGGTTCCTCGGGGCGCAGTCCGTGCGCCCGGCAATCCTCGTGACCGCGCCGTTCGGTGAGCTCAGCCCGGTCGGGCTCGAGGTGCTCGCCGCGAGCCCGATCGAGGGCATCGCGCTCGACCTCGTGCGCGGCCAGGTGCCCGCTGCCGTGCCGGGCCTCGAGAACAAGGTGCTCGTGGGCGGCGTGCTCAACGGGCGCAACGTGTGGCGTGAGGACCTGGGCGCCGCGGCGGACCGGCTCGCCGGCCTCAGCGCCCTGGGGGCCAGCGTCGCGGCGGGCACCTCGTGCTCGCTCCAGCACGTCCCGCACGACGTCGCACTCGAGCCGAACCTCGACGCCGGGCTCGCGTCGTGGCTCGCGTTCGCGGACCAGAAGGTCTCTGCGCTCGTGACGCTGGGCCGGGGGCTCGCCGAGGGCGCCGAGGCGATCGCCGACGCGGTGGCCGAGAGCCGGGCCGCGCTCGACGCCCGGGCCCAGGCGGCCGGCGTCGTCGTCGGAGGAGTTCGTGACCGTGTCGCGGCCCTGACGGACGCGGACGCCCGGCGCGAGGCGTACGCGGAGCGCGCCGCCGCGCAGCGGGCGCGGCTCGACCTGCCGCCGCTGCCCACCACCACGATCGGCTCGTTCCCGCAGACGGCCGAGATCCGCAAGGCGCGCGCCGCGAACGCGCGCGGGGAGCTGTCCGACGCGGACTACGCGGAGGCGATGCGCGCGGAGATCCAGCACGTCGTGGCGCTCCAGGAGGAGCTGGGCCTCGACGTGATCGTGCACGGCGAGCCCGAGCGCAACGACATGGTGCAGTACTTCGCGGAGAACTTCGACGGCTTCGCCGTGACCGAGAACGGCTGGGTGCAGTCCTACGGCTCGCGGTGCACGCGCCCGTCGCTGCTGTGGGGGGACGTGTCGCGGCCCGCGC
>JAAYZM010000091.1 GCA_012514835.1 Actinomycetales bacterium | reverse complement strand
TGACTCGCCGCCGTCCGAGCGCCGCGCGCCGCTTCCTCGTCGCCGCGGCCTACGCCGTCGGCCTGCCGATCCTTCTCGTCCTCGGGTGGTACCTCGCTACCCAGGGCTCCTCGAGCCTGTACTTCCCCTCGCCAGCGCGCGTCCTCGACGCCCTGACGAGCTCGTGGCTCACGTCGGAGACCATGGCCAAGCACGTGGTACCGAGCCTCATCCGCTTCGTGGTCGGTGTGCTGCTCTCGATCGTTGTGGGCATCGTCGCGGGCACGATCATCGGCTCGACGCCGTGGCTCCGTGCGCTGCTCGAGCCGATGCTCGAGTTCTTCCGCGCGATCCCTCCCGTGGTGCTCGTCCCCGTCCTCATGCTCCTGCTGGGCATCGACGACACGATGAAGCTCGCGGTGATCGTATCCGGGAGCGTGTGGCCCGTCCTGCTCAACACGATCGAAGGCGTCCGCGGCATGGACCCGGTGCTGACCGACACGTCCCGGTCCTTCCGCATCCGCGGCGCGCTCGCCTACCGGTTCTTCGTCCTGCCCGCGGCGAGCCCGCAGATCATGGCAGGAGTACGGCTGTGCCTGTCGATCGGCCTCATCCTCATGGTCATCTCGGAGATGTTCGCCGCGTCCTCGGGACTGGGCTACCAGATCGTCTACTTCCAGCGGCAGTACATGATCCCGGAGATGTGGGGCGGCATCCTGCTGCTCGGCAGCGTGGGCGTCGTCGTCGCCGTCATCTTCCAGCTCGTCGAACGGCGAGTCCTGCACTGGTACCACGGCTCGAGAGAGGTCGCACGTGGCTGAGAACGCACCCCTGCTGTCCGTCAAGGAACTGAAGAAGACTTACCAGAGCGCGACGGGACCCGTCGAGGCGATCGGTTCGATCACCTTCGACGTCCACCCCGGTGAGCTCGTCTGCATCGTCGGCCCCTCGGGCTGTGGCAAGACGACGCTCCTCAAGTGCCTCTCCGGCTTGCTGGCCCCCACGTCGGGCTCGGTGCGGCTCGAGGATACGGAGGTGACAGCGCCGCCCAAAAAGATGGCCGTGGTGTTCCAGGAGTATGGGCGCAGCCTCTACCCGTGGCTCACGGTCGAGGACAACGTCGCCCTCCCCCTGAAGGCACGTGGCGTCGCACGGACCGAGCGCTCCGCCACCGTCGAGCGAGCGCTCGAGGAGGTGGGCCTCGCGCACTCCCGTCACAAGTACCCGTGGCAGCTCTCGGGCGGCATGCAGCAACGCGTCGCGATCGCGCGCGCCGTCGCCTACCAGCCGGAGGTGCTCATCATGGACGAGCCCTTCGCGGCGGTCGACGCCCAGACCCGAGCTGATCTCGAGGACCTCGTGCGGCGCGTCTGGCAGGACCTCGGCGTGACGGTCCTCTTCGTGACGCACGACATCGACGAGTCGGTGTACCTCGGAGAGCGTGTGCTCATGCTCACGAACTCCCCGACGTCGATCCAGGAGGACCTCGCGATCGACCTTCCCGCCGAGCGGGACCAGCTCTCGACCCGCGCCCTGCCGCGGTTCACCGAGCTGCGCACGCACGTCTACGAGCAGATCCAGCGCGCGAAGCGAGGCGAGATCGTCACTGCCCGTCAGTGACCGACGGCGGGAAGTCAGCGAGGATCGTCGTGAGCAGGCGCTGCAGCGTCTCACGCTCGGCCAGGCTGAGCCGCGCGGTGAGCGCGGTGTCGACTCGCGCGGCGGCGGGGGCGTGCACCTGAAGAGTCGCCGTGCCCTCGTCCGTGAGCCGCACGATGTTTCGACGGCGGTCCGCGGGCGCCCGGTCCCGCTCGACGAGCCCACGCCCCTCGAGCCGCGCCACGATGCCAGCGACGGTGGAGCGGTCGAGGTCGAGGGCGTCGCACAGCTCGCGCTGGCTCGCCTCGCCGAACCCAGCGAGCACGTTGAGCACGCCGAACTGCACGTTGGTGAGACCGGTGCCCACCTCGCTGGCCCACACCACAAGGTGCGCCTGCTGCGTCCGGCGCACGAGAAAGCCCACGTGGCGGGCGAGGTCGAGTGGTGGCTGGGTCTCCGTCACGGGCTCATCTTCCTCCGGGACGCTGGCCCGAGGCTCGCGTGACGCGCGGCTAGAGCCAGCTCAGGACGTCGGGGACCGGACCGCCACCGACACGTTCGAGGGGTGCGACCCCGCCGCGTCCAGTCGCCCACCGGGCGAGGTCCGCGGCGCGACCACGCACCCGCGGCGCGCCGTCGGCGGCCGGCTCCCTCGTCCGTGCGGGACGGTCGGTGGGTTCGAGCACGGGGATAGGCCCGGAGTGCTTGCGGTGCCACACGCGCTCGACGTCGGTGAGGAGCCCGTCGACGAGCTCGGGCGGGAACTGCCGGAAGGTCGCGCCGTTGTCGAGGTCGACGGCGTGGATCCACACCTCGCGCGTGCGCATCCAGATGGTCTCCGTCGCGGGGACCTCGCGGCCCTGTGCCGTGCGGACCACAGCCTCCCAGGCACCGGGATCGAGGTCCCTCCACTCGACGTCGAGGTGCACGGCCGCGTGCGCGGAGAGGTGACGTAGCGCCCGGGTGGGAAGGGTCGCGGCGAACTCGATCTCGGCGTCGCGCGCCTCGGGCGAGTCGTACATCGGTGTCTCGACGCCCGTCGCAGCCCACTCGGTCAGGCGCGTGAGCGCGCGCGCGTTGAGCCCGACGTGCGCGATCACGTGCCGCCGGGTCCAGCCGCTCAGCAGCGAGGGCTCGTCGAGCTCGGCGTCGCGCAGCTCGGCGAGCTTGCGGGAGAAGAACGCCTGCCCGCGCCGGGCGAGCAGGAGTGCAGCGATGATCTCCGGGTCCTGCGTCCGGTCGCTGCGCGCCCCCACGTCAGCCCTCCGCCACGACGCGGTTGCGCAACGTGCCCAGCCCCGTGACAGTGGTGGTGAGCGACTGACCGAAGGCGAGGTAGCGGGCGGGCTTGCGCGCGTGGCCTACTCCCCCGGGTGTCCCCGTGGCGATGACGTCTCCGGGCTGCAGCGTGACGATCTGCGAGACGTAGGCCACGAGCGCGGCCGGGCCGAACACCATGTCGTCGACGGGCGTCGCCTGCACGCGCTCGCCGTCGACCCCGGTGCTGAGCTCACCGGTCAGCTCCGCACCGACCGTGAGCCACGGGCCGAACGGTGTGGTCGCCTCGAACGTCTTGCCCTGCAGCCACTGTGTCGTGCGGTACTGGTAGTCACGCATCGTGACGTCGTTGAGGACGGCGTAGCCCGCGATCGCGGCGCTCGCCTCGGACTCGTCGACGCGCCGCGCGACGGCTCCGACGACGACGGCCACCTCGCCCTCCCAGTCCACCGCCTCACCCGCATGGGCGGGCAGTACGATCGGGTCGAACGGGCCGATGAGCGCCTCGGCGAACTTCGCGAACAGCGTGGGGTGGCTCGGTAGCTCGCGCCCCATCTCGAGGATGTGGTTGCGGTAGTTCAGCCCGACGCACACGATCTTCCCGGGTCGCAGCACGGGCGCCGCCCAGCGTTCGGGGGTGACGTCGGTGTGGCGCTCGCCGTCGGCCTCGTGCGCGAGCGTCCGCCAGTCCTCGCGCTGCAGGAGCGCACCGACGTCGGCGAACCCCGGGATCTTGACGGCGGTCTCGTCGTCCTCGATCCGGACCGCGGCGGTGCCGGACTCGGGCAGGCGAAGGGTGGCGAGCCTCACTGGATCTCCTCGATGCGCTGGCCGGGGACGTACGCCCGCGTGAACTTGAGACGGTCGATGATGGGGCCGTCGTTGAAGCGGAACAGGTCGAGCTGCGAGTCGGCGTGCAGCGACCACGGGACCCAGCTCGGGACGGCGAACAAGTCACCCTTCTCGAGGCGGTGCTCCGTGTCGCCCAGCACGACCGTCCCGGTGCCCTCGAACACCTGCCACACGGAGGACCCGACCTCGTGCCGCGTCGGCGTCTCGGCGCCCGCACGCAGCCGGTGGAACTCGCAGCGGATCGTCGGCATGACGTCCCCGCCGGTCGTGGGGTTCGTGTACCGGATCGCGGCGTGCCCCTGGCCCACCGTGGCGGGGTGACCCTCGTCCTCGAGCGCGAGCTGCTCGCGCAGGGCGCGGTCCGTGTGCTCCCACCGGTACGCGGCGAGCGGCGAGCTCGACTGGTCGTCGAGCCCGGAGAGCGGTCGCAGCCCGGGGTGGGCCCACAGGCGCTCGGACCTGGAGACGTCGGGTGACGCCTCGTCGGTGACGCGCTCGGAACCGAACTCGAAGAAGCCGACGTCGGCGTAGTGGGAGAACGGCACGTCGAGCCCGTCGATCCACGCCATGGGCTGGTCGGTGTCGTTGTGGTGACCGTGGAAGTTCCAGCCCGGTGTGAGCAGCAGGTCCCCCCGACGCATGGCGACGGGGTCACCGTTGACGACCGTCCACACGCCCTCGCCCTCGACCACGAACCGGAAGGCGTTCTGCGAGTGACGGTGCTCGGGTGCGGTCTCGTGTCCGCCGAGGTACTGGATGGCGCACCACAGGGTCGGTGTGGCGTACGCCGTTCCCGGCAGGCCAGGGTTCGCGAGGCCCATCGCTCGGCGCTCGCCGCCGCGCCCCACCGGGACCAGCTGGCCCGAGCGTTCGGCGATGTCGAAGAGCGCCTTCCACCGCCACACGTGCGGTACGGCCTTCGGCGAGGGCGTCATGGGCATCAGGTCGTCGCGCTGGGTCCACAGCGGTGCGAGGTTCTCGGCCTCGAAGTCGGCGTAGAGCTGCTCGAGCTCTGGGGTGTCGGCGGTGCCGTCCATCTGCTGCACGGGTTCCTCCTGCGTGGCCTCAAGCCATTCGTTGGTGTGCCAACGATAGCGTCCGACCGCGGCGAGCGGAAGTACCGAGCCCGTGACGTCAGCGCACCCCGCGCATGAGGCGGGCGATGGGTCGTGCGAGCACGAGCAGCACCACGCCTATCCCGATCGTGACGGCCCCGAGCGTCCCGAAGTACGCGCGCTCGGTCTCCGCGCTGTAGAGCGCCGCGAGAGAACCCGACAGCGCGGTGCCGAGGGCGACGGACAGGTAGAACAGCGCCACCATGAGCACGGGGAACGCCTTGGGGGCGAGCCGTGTGGTGAGCGAGAGCCCCACCGGGGAGAGCATGAGCTCACCCGTGGTCGCGAGCAGCATGATCAGGGCGATCCACAGGACCGGCACCGCGGCCACGCCCGCCATCGGCAGGAACACGAGGAACGCGCTGCCCATGAGGATGATGCCGAGACCGAACTTCACGGGCGTGATGGGCTGTCGGTCCCCGAGCCGCGTCCACATCGCCGCGAACACGGGAGCGAGCAGGATGATGAACAGCGGGTTGAAGGACTGCACCCACGGGATCGGGATCTCCCACCCGCCGAGCATGCGGTCGAGGCGCTCGTCGGAGTAGATCGTGATGACGGTGAACTGCTGCTGGAACAGCGCCCAGAAGGCCGCCGAGCCGATGAACATGGGGATGAAGGACACGACGCGCGAGCGCTCGTCACCCACGACGTGCTTGCTCGTGAGCAGCACCGTGAACAGCACCGCGGCGGCGAGGGCGGTCGCGACCACCACGACGTTCGCGAGGTTCTCCGCGTTCAGCAGACCCGTCGCGGCGGCCACGACCACGACGGCGATCGCCCCGGCACCGATCAGCGCGTAGCGCGGGTACGCCTCGCGGGGCAGCGGGTCGGGCACGTGGTGCGCCTCGGTAGGCAGGTGCCTGCGGGCCCACAGGTACTGGGCGAGGCCGATGCCCATGCCCACGGCGGCGAGGCCGAACCCGAGGTGGAAGCCCCAGCGTTGCTGGACGATCCCGGTGAGGAGCGGGCCCACGAGGCCACCGATGTTGATCCCCATGTAGAAGATCGAGAACCCGGCGTCGCGCCGCGGGTCCTTCTCCTCGTACAGCGAACCGACGAGGTTCGTGATGGTCGCCTTGAGCCCACCGGACCCGATCGCGACGAGGATGAGACCGGTCGCGAGGCCCACGGCCGCGGGGACGACGGCGAGCGCGATGTGGCCCAGCATGATGAGCACCGCGCTGCCGAGCATCGTGCGCTCGGACCCGAACAGACGGTCCGCCACCCAGCCGCCCAGCACGGAGAACAGGTAGACCGATCCGCCGTACGCGCCCACGATCCCCGCGGCGACGGCGCGGTCCATCCCGAGGCCGCCCTCGGTGACCTCGAAGTACATGTAGAGCAGGACGATGCCCTGCATCCCGTAGAACGAGAACCTCTCCCACAGCTCGACGCTGAAGAGGTTCGCGAGGCCGCGGGGCTGCCCGAAGAATCCCGAGCCGAAGCGCTGCACCTCCCGCGGGAGTCCGGGACCGTCGGTCGGGGTGTTCGTGCTCGTCACGGGCTCGTCTGCCATGCGTCCATGCTCCCGCGGCACCGCGCCGCGCACCACCCCAGAGGTCCCGCCAGCCGCGCGCCGGGTAGCGCTACGCGGGCACGAGCGTGACCTCGACCACGCGACGGCCTACGACGGCGCTCACCACGAGGCGTGCACCGGCCACGGGCACCTCGTCACCGACCGCCGCGAGGCGCCCGAGCCGGGCGAGCACGTAGCCCGCGACCGTCTCGTACGCGCCGTCCGGCAGCTCGATCCCGGTGCTCTCGCCGAACTCCTCGATCGTGAGCCCCGCGGCGAGGCGCACGTGACCGGCAGCATCGAGCCGCGCGGCGGCGCGGGGCACGTCGTGCTCGTCCCAGATCTCCCCCACGAGCTCCTCGACGAGGTCCTCGAGAGTCACGATCCCGTCGGTGCCGCCGTACTCGTCCACGACGATCGCGAGGTGCACGCCCTCGCGACGCATCGTGGCGAGCGACGTGAGCAAGGCCGCGGTGCCCGGGAAGAAAGGGGCCTCGCGCAGGACGTCCGCGACCGTGCCCTCGCGCGCCGGGTCGAGCAGGTCTCGTGCGTGGAGGTAGCCGAGAACGTCGTCGAAGCCATCGCCCGTGACGGGCAGGCGCGTGTAGGGCCCGGCGGCGACGACGGCGCGCGCCTCGGCCAGGGGCGTCGTGGCGGGCAGGAACTCCACCTCGCCGCGCGGGCGCATGATCTCCTCGAGGGTCCGGTCCCCCGCGTCGAACACGTCGTGCAGGATGCGCCGCTCCTCGTCCGGGAGGGTCTCGTGAGCGAGCACGAGCTCCCGCAGCTCGCCGTCGGACATCGCCTCGGTCCGTGCGCGCGGGTCACCGCCGAGCAAGCGCACCACGGCGTCGGTCGAGGCGGACAAGAACCAGATGACGGGGCGCATGACGGTCGCGAAGCGGTCGAGCGGAGGGCCGACGGCGAGCGCGAGCGACGCGGCCCGCTGGAGAGCGAGCCTCTTCGGCACGAGCTCGCCGAGCACGAGCGACACGTACGCGATCACGAGGGTCAGCACCACGAGCGCGACGTTCTGCGCCGCGGCCTCCTCGAGCCCGAGCCGCTCGAGCGACGGCGCGAGGTGCGGCGCGAGGGTCGATGCGCCGAAGGCCGCGGAGAAGAACCCAGCGACGGTGACGCCGATCTGGACGGCGGCGAGGAATCGGTTGGGGTCGCGCGCGACCGCCGCGACGCGCTCACCTCGCTTGCCCCGGCGCTCGAGCTGGGCGAGCTGGCTCTCGCGCAGCGAGACGAGCGCGATCTCCGTCCCCGCGAAGAGGCCTCCCACCAGGACGAACCCGAGGACGAGCGCGGCGCTCCCCCACAGCTGGCCGTTCATACCGCACCACCGGCCGTCGGCATGAGCAGGGTCTGGGCGGGCGGTGGCGTCATGCCTCGAGTCAAGGTGGTCGGTGCCGCCGGGTCAAGGGACCGCTACCGTGGAAGCGCGATCACGGGTAGAGTCCCGGCCGAGACTTCGAATCGATTCGATCCGCCGCGCCGGCGCGGCACGAAAGGTACGTCATGACCGCCACGCTCCCCTACCTCGACGCGAGCCTCCCCGTTGCCGAGCGGGTTGCCGATCTCGTGGGTCGTATGACGTTGCCGGAGAAGGTGGGGCAGATGCTCCAGCTCAACGCGAAGGACGGCGTGGACGCGCTCGTGACCGACTTCCATGTCGGGTCGATCCTGCACGCGTCTCCGGAGAACGTGCGCCGGGCGCACGAGCTGACCGCTCAGACGCGCCTGGGTATCCCGCTGCTCGTTGCGGAGGACTGCATCCACGGTCACTCGTTCTGGGAGGGCGCGACGATCTTCCCCACCCAGCTCGGCATGGCCGCGTCGTGGGACCCCACGCTCCTCGAGCGCGTCGCGCGGATCACGGCCGTCGAGGCCGCCGCGACGGGCATCCACTGGACGTTCTCCCCCGTGCTGTGCATCACGCGCGACCTGCGCTGGGGGCGCGTGACCGAGACGTTCGGGGAGGACCCGCACCTGATCGGTGAGCTCGCCGCGGCGATGGTGCGCGGCTACCAGGGCGAAGGCCTGGACGACCCGACGGCGATCCTGGCCACGGCCAAGCACTTCGCGGGCTACTCCGAGACCCAGGGCGGGCGCGACGCCTCCGAGGCGGACATCTCCCGGCGCAAGCTGCGCGCATGGTTCCTGCCCCCGTTCGAGCGCGTCGCCCGGGAGGGGTGCCGCACGTTCATGCTCGGTTACCAGTCGATGGACGGCGTGCCCGTGACCATCAACTCGTGGCTGCTCGACGACGTCCTGCGCGGCGAGTGGGGCTACACCGGCACCCTCGTCACGGACTGGGACAACGTGGGTCGCATGGTCTGGGAGCAGCACATCCAGCCCGACTACACCCACGCCTCGGCCGCCGCCGTCAACGCGGGCAACGACATGATCATGACCACCCCGCAGTTCTTCGCCGGCGCCCAGGACGCGATCGCACGCGGCATGCTCGACGAAGCCCGCATCGACGCCGCCGTGGCCCGCATCCTGACCCTGAAGTTCGAGCTCGGACTCTTCGAGGACCCCCGCCACCCGGACACCGAGGCGCAGGCCGCGGTGATCCACGCCGCCGAGCACGCCACGTTCAACCTCGACGTCGCCCGCCGCTCCCTCGTGCTCCTCGCGAACGACGGCGTGCTCCCGCTCGACGGCGGCTTCGAGGCCGACGCCGAGGGCCGGGCCACCGGATCCACGACGGTCCGCACCGTGGCCGTCGTCGGACCCTCTGCCGATGACCAGCACACGCAGCTCGGTGACTGGGCGGGCAACTCGGGGCAGGCCGACTGGCTGCCCGAGGGGCACCCGCGCGAGCTCACCACCACGGTCCTGGACGGGTTCCGTACGCTGTCCCCCGAGGGCTGGGCGGTCACGCACGCGCGCGGCGCGGACATCGTCAAGCTGGGCCCAAACCCCGACGGGGAGTTCTTCCCCGACGGCCAGCCCCGGCCCCTGGCCGCGACGAGCGCCCCCGTGGACGAGGCCCAGCTCGCGCAGGCCGTCGCGGCCGCCAAGGACGCCGACTTCGTGGTGGCCGTCGTCGGCGACTGCATCGACCTCGTCGGTGAGACGAAGTCCACCGCGACGCTCGAGCTGCTCGGCGGGCAGGTCGCGCTCCTGGACGCCCTCGCCCAGACCGGCACCCCCTACGTGGTGGTCCTCATGGCCTCCAAGCCGCTCGTGCTCCCGGCCTCTGCGATGAACGCGAACGCGATCATCTGGGCCGCCAACCCCGGCATGGCCGGCGGGCGCGCGATCGCCGAGATCGCCCTGGGCCTCGTCGAGCCCTCCGGGCGCCTGCCCATCTCGTTCGCCGCGCACGTGGGCCAGCAGCCCGTGTTCTACCACCAGATCCCCGGCCAGCACGGCTCGCGCTACGCCGACCTGACCCAGCGCCCGCCGTTCGCGTTCGGCGAGGGCCTGAGCTACACGACCATCGAGTACTCCGACCTGCAGATCACCCAGACCCAGCTCACCGAGGCGGACACCGTGCGCGCGAGCGTGACCGTGGCCAACACCGGCACGCGACCCGCCCTCGAGACCGTCCAGGTCTACGTCAGCGACGTCGTCACCCCCGTCACCTGGGCCGCCAAGGAGCTCAAGACCTACGTCCAGGTCGAGCTCGCCCCCGGCGAGCAGCGCACCGTGGACCTCGAGCTGCCCGTCGCCGCGTGCACCATCGTCGACGCCCACGAACGTCGGGTCGTCGACCCCGGCGAGTTCGCGCTCCTCGTGGGCCCCTCCTCACGCGACGAGGCCCTCCTGCGCGCGGAATTCCACGTGTCCTGACCCGCTGGACGGGGTAGGGTCCACGCCTCGTGAGCCGCATCCTCGACACCGTGTTCCCGCGCCGCCTCGGCGCGGGGTTCCGCTGGCTCGTCGCGTCCTCGTGGGTCTCCAACCTCGGTGACGGTCTCGCGCTCGCCGCCGGGCCGCTCGTCGTGGCCTCGCTCACGACGGACGCCCGGCTCGTGGCGCTCGGCGCGACGATGCAGTGGCTCCCGCCCCTGCTGTTCGGGCTGCTCGCGGGCGCGGTCTCCGACCGGCTCGACCGCAGGCGCGTCATCATCACGGTCAACCTCGTGCGCGTCGGCGTGCTCGCGGTGCTCGCCACCGCCCTCGCGACGGGGCAGGTGTCGATCCTGGCCGTGCTCGGCGCGCTGTTCCTGCTCGGCACGAGCGAGGTGTTCGTCGACAACACGACGAGCACGATCCTGCCGATGATCGCCCACCGCGACGACCTCACCGTGGGCAACGCGCGCCTCCAGGCGGGCTACGTGACGATCAACCAGCTCGCCGGTCCCCCGGTGGGCGCGGCGCTCTTCACGCTCGGCGCCATGGTGCCGTTCGCAAGCCAGGCGATCCTCGTGCTCGGCGCCACCGTGCTGGTCTCGCGCCTCAGGCTGCCCCCGCACGGCAAGGCGACGCGCGCCCCGAGCCGCATCCACCACGACATCGTGGAGGGCTTCCGCTGGGCCGTCCGGCACGGTGCCGTGCGGACGCTCATCCTGACCGTGTTCATCTTCAACCTGACCTTCGGCGCCGCGTGGTCCGTGCTCGTGCTCTACGCGACGCGGCACCTCGGGCTCGGCGAGATCGGGTTCGGGCTCATCACCACCGTGCAGGCCGTCGGTGGTGTCGTGGGCATCGCCGCGTACGGGTGGCTCACGCGACGCGTGTCGTTGTCCAACCTCATGCGCGCGGGCCTGATCCTCGAGACGTTCACGCACCTCGGGCTCGCCGCGACCGACAGCCCCGCCGTGGCGATGCCGATCTTCTTCGTCTTCGGCGTCCACGTGTTCGTGTGGGGCACCACGTCGATCACGATCCGCCAGCGTGTGGTCCCCACCGAGCTGCAGGGGCGCGTCAACTCGGTGAACCTCGTGGGCGTGTTCGGGGGGCTCGTGATCGGCTCGGCGGTCGGTGGCATCCTCGCCGAGCGCGTCGGTGTCACCGCACCGTTCTGGTACGCCTTCGTGGGCTCCGCGATCTTCGTGGTGCTCATCTGGCGCCAGCTCAGGCACCTCTCGGTGGGCGACGCGCCCACGCTCGAGGAGGTCGGGTCCGACGACGACGAAGCGCCCGACCCCGCGAGCTAGCGGGACCGGGCGCCTCGACGTCGCTGACGACTGCTCAGCAGCAGGTGACCTTCGTGATCTGGATGCGCCACACGGTGGGCCCCTGAGCGAGGTACTCCCAGCCCAGCTCGCCCACGTGGACGGCCTCGAGCTTCGCGCGCATGGGCAGCGGGTCGTGGTCGTTGACGAGGATGAAGCTCTCGCCCGGCGTCAGGTCACCGAACGTGCCGAAGATCTGCGCGTGACGCTCCTCGCGGGGCAGGCCGCGCACGTCGAGGTCGCCCACCTGGACCTCCGAGGGGCCGGGCTTCACGATCTGCAGCGTCTCGGTGCCGTTCGAGGCCTTCGCCTCGTCGCCGCCACAACCACACCCGCCGCAGCCGCAGCCGCCGCTCTCGGTCTCGGTGGCGGGCTGCGTGGTGGTGTCGCTCATGGGTTCTCCCGGGGTCGGTCGCGCGAGCGCGGAGGGGTGCGTGCGGTGGTTCCGCTTGATTTCTACACCCGCAATGGTGAAAACTCAAACCGTGCCGATCACCCGCGAGTCCACCCCCCGGCGCCAGCCACCGGGGGCCCGCAGAGCCGCCCTCCTGGCGCTCTTGCACGAGCGTGCGACCGCGATGTCCACCGACGAGATCGCCCGCGAGATGGGTCTGCACGCCAACACCGTGCGCGCCCACCTCGAGGTGCTCGTGCGCGAGGGCAAGGCCTCGAGCAGCACCGAGCAGCGGGCCACGCGAGGGCGACCGCGCGAGCTCTTCACCACGACGGGCGCACCCGAGCCCGAAGAGTCCTACGCGAGCCTCGCCGCGGCCCTCGCGGCGCAGCTCGAGAGCCTCGGGGTCGACGCCGGGGCCCAGGCCGTCGAGGCGGGCAAGCGCTGGGCCGCGTGGGAGCAGAAGCCTGCCGCCGAGTCCCTCCCAGGAGTCACGGCCGCCCAGTCCTCGCCGTCGGACACCTCCCCGCCCCTGCCGAGCGCCTCCCCCACGGACGAGGTGCTCGCCGTGCTGCGCCGCACGGGCTTCGCGCCCGAGGTCGCGGCGGACGGCGCGACGATCCTGCTGCACCACTGCCCCTTCGGCGAGCTCGCGGGCGCGCACACGGACGTCGTGTGCGGTGCGCACCTCGGACTCATCCAGGGCACGCTCGACCGCGTCTCCCCCGGCGCGCGCGCCCAGCTCACGCCGTTCGTCGCACCGGGGCTGTGCCGCACCCACGTCACGCCCGCCCCCTGACGGGCCCGCACCTCCCGAGAGTCAGCGGCGCTGCTTGCCCGGCGGGCGAGACTTCGGGGCCGAGGTCGACGTCGGGGTCGAGCCGATCCGCTCCCAGCCGCGCGGCGTCGGGTGCGACCCGAGACGCTTGTCCTTCGAGCGGTAGACCACGTACGGGCGGAACAGGTACCAGACGGGCACGCTGAACACGTGCACGAGCCGCGTGAACGGCCACAGCGCGAACAAGAACATCGCGCTCAGGCCGTGCAGCTGGAAGCCGATCGGGGCGGCCGCCATGAGCTCGGGGTGCAGGTCGAAGTAGAAGATGCCGCGGAACCACACCGAGACGCCGTCCCGGTAGTCGTAGTGACCGCCCAGGTTGAGGATCGACCCCGCGATCGTGTTCCACATGCCGAGCGCGACCAC
>JAAYZM010000090.1 GCA_012514835.1 Actinomycetales bacterium | reverse complement strand
GACTACACCGCACTCTGCACGGGCTACGACGCCTGCGCGAAGGCCGGGTACCCGCACGCGGGGTACAAGGAGGCGAGCGGGAAGTCGTACTGGGCGATGTACGCGGGACACAACTGCACGAACTACGTCGCCTACCGCCTCATCAGGAACGGGATGAGCCAGACGAGGCCCTGGTCCGGCAGCGGGATGGCGTATGCGTGGGGCCGGCTCAACCCGACAAAGGTCGACCAGACCCCCAAGGTCGGGGCCGTCGCGTGGTGGGACAGCAACCGATGGCCCATGGGCGAGTCCGGCCACGTCTCCTACGTCGAGAAGGTGGTCTCGCCCACCGAGATCTGGGTGTCTGAGGACAACTGGAGCGGAGACTTCCACTGGCGGAAGATCACCGCGAGCGGCAAGGGCTGGCCCTCGGGGTTCATCCACTTCACGGACGTGCGGCTCACGGCCACCACACCGCCCGCGATCTCGGGAACTGCCCAGGTGGGCATGACGCTCACCGCAACGCCGGGCGCCTGGACCCCGTCGGGCGCGTCGTTCACATACCAGTGGCTCGCCGACGGCTCCCGAATCCCGGGCGCCACCTCCGCGACGTTCACGCCGGGAGCCGCCCAGACCGGCACGCGGCTCAGCGTGAGGGTCACGGCGCGCAAGTCCGGTCATGACCCGGTGACCGCCACGTCCGCCAGGACCGACGCCGTCGTCGGGACCTTCACTCTCGCTGCCGCGCCCAGCATCACTGGGACGCCCCTCCGGGGTGAGACGCTCACGGCCACGCCGGCGACCTGGTCGCCATCCCCGACAGAGCTCACCTACCAGTGGCTCGCGGACGGAACGCCCGTGCCGGGTGCGACGCAGGCCTCGATCACCCTCGGCCCCGAGCTGGTGGGGGCCGCGATGACCGTCGCGGTGACAGCGTCCTCGCCCGGCTTCACCGACGCGGTGGCGAGCTCGGCCCCCACCGTCGCGATCGCCGGCGCGATCCTCACGCTGAGCGGGACCCCGAAGATCTCGGGGGAGGTGCGAGTCGGCAGCAAGCTCAAGGCCCGCGCACCGACCTCGAGCCCCTCGGCTGCGGTGAGCTATCAGTGGTTGAGGGACGGGCGGCCCGTCGCAGGCGCGACGGAGCGCACGTACTCGGTGGCGAAGCGGGACCTCGGCAAGAAGCTCAGTGTCCGGGTGGACCTGACGCGCACGGGCTACCTCGCCGAGTCCCGCGTCTCCGCCGCGACGAAGAAGGCCACTCGCGGCAACGCCAAGGTGAAGCTGTCCGGACCGAAGAAGGTCTCCTCGTCGAAGCCCGTCACCATGAAGGTCACGGTGCGCAACGCGGCCCTCGCGAACCTCCGAGGGAAGGTCCAGGTCAGACTGTCGGGGCCGCGCACGATCACCCGGACGGTGACTCTTGCGAAGAAGCACGAGGGGTCGGTGTCGGTGAAGCTCGGCAAGCTCCCCGCGGGCAAGTACACGGCGCGCGCCGTCTTCCGGCCCAGCGCCGCGGTGAAGAAGTTCGTCAGGAAGAGCACGTCGAAGGACCGCATCCTTCGGGTCTCGCGCTAGCGTCCCGGGACCCCTGCCGCGGGTCCCGGGACGCGGCGCGAGCGCGAGTGGCCGCTAGACGAGTGCGGGCTCCCGCTCGAGGGGCTCGTCCTGCTCGGTGGTCGCAGCGGGCCCCTCGACCTGCGGGCGGGCGATGCCGGACCTCGCCAGGACGAGCGAGAGAGCCGTCGCCACGACGAGCGCGCCCACCGCCAGTGCTCCTGCCGTGACCGAGGTCGACCACGCCCCTCGCAGCAGCGCGACGCCCGCGATGGTGCACGTCGGCACGCCGAGCAGCACGAGGAACCAGCCTGTGAACCGTCCGAGGTCGGAGCGGCCGAGCGCCATGAGCGCGAAGAACAGCGACCACATGATGGCCCACGTGAGCCAGATGACGGCGAACACGGGGTCGCTGCCCCACGTCGTGACGGCGTGGAACAGCGCGACCGCCGCGACGAAGGCGCTGAACCACCCCATGCCCTGTGGTTCGAGGTCGAGCGTC
>JAAYZM010000089.1 GCA_012514835.1 Actinomycetales bacterium | reverse complement strand
CGTAGCTTGCCCGGTGACGCGTTCGACGAGCGTGTCGGCCATGATCTGCCCCTTGGACCGCTTATCCCCCGTCGCCCGAGCGACCTCGGCGGCCCGTTGCAGGTTCGCGAGCACCGCCACACCCTGTGCCATGGGGACCAGGGCGGTCAGGTACGTCATCGACCCCGGGGCCGGACGCAGAGTCACGCACCGCTCCGCAGCGTCACGTTCGGCGCGGCGCACGATCGCGTGGGGGTCCAACCCGTACCCCTCACGCTTGGCCATCGCTGCGAGGCGCTTGTTCCCCACACCAGCCAGGGCGCGCGGGTCACCGCACACCGTGCGGTCCACCGCGGCCCGGTCCTCCCGGGTCAAGCACGCCGTCTCACGTACGAGCGTCCTGGCCCGGTACTCATTGAGCGTCCCGGACTTCAGGGCCGCGAACGTGCACGGCATCTCGTGCACGAGCGCCTCGGCCATCCCGACGAACACTCCACCCATGTGCGGGGACTCCCGCCGGGCCAACGCGACCTGCCCGATCGCCGACCGGCGCGCCCTTGCTACCCGGCGCGCCTTGGCCCGAGAAGCGCACTCCGCATCTACGTCCACGTCATCGGCGACCGCCTCGGCGACACCGACCTCATGAGCCACCACCGCGACGGCGAGCTCGGCCTGCGCCGCACACGCCGCATCCTTCATGTCCTCGAGCAACCGGATCGCCTCGATGCGATCGCGCTGCGACACACCCTCAGAACCCGAAGCCACACCAGCCGGCCCGCCGATGTCAGTGCTCCCGCCCATGATGGAGCGCACGACGGCCAGAGCGTCGGCAAGAGCGGGAACCGGGTTCACCCCACCATCGTATCGAACATACGTTCTACGCACAAGCCCCCAAACAGAGCAAACTTCGCTCAGATTGCGCTCCGCAGCCCCGCTGCGCGTCTGGAACCCCGCACTGCGAACCGGACCCGGGGATCGTCCGTACGGCCCGCCTCGCTCAGTCGTCAGCGATGGGACGCCGTGACGCGACGACACCGGGCCGCAGCATCGCGGCAACCACCACGACGGCGACCAGCACGGCGAGCACCCCGAGCAGCACCCCGTCCCCGCGGATCCACTCGACGCCCATGATCCCGAGCAGCAGCTGGAACGTCACGACGGGCGCCCGGGTCCACGCGGACTCGCGCCACACCCCCCGCGCGCACAGGGCGAGCAGGGCGGCGGCCACGAGCGCGAACACGGCGAGCCCGACGACGGCCTGCGGGTAGACCGCCGTCCCGCGCGCGATCGAGACGAGCCACGCGACGGCGAACCCCACGAGGACGAGCGCCTGCAGCCCCACGAGCCCGACCGCCACGAGACGGGTGGTGCGCACGGACGGGAGCCACCGCGGGAACACGGATCGTTCGGCAGACGTTGACCTGGACATCACCGGCTCACCCTACGGCCGGCGACCCCGGCAGTAAGCGAGGAGTGTGACCAAGGCCTCACGGAACGAGCGTGTTTACCTGAAGGAAACCTCTTGTGGTATGGCGCTCCAGGTGTGAGGCTAGTTGGCAGTTGTCCACCCCCCACTTCCTTTCCCCTGGCATCCCCACGTCCACACCCGGGACGTGCGCGGCCAAAGACTGAGATGGAGACCTGATGGATTGGCGCCACCGCGCTGCGTGTCTGACCGAGGACCCCGAGCTGTTCTTCCCGATCGGGAACACCGGTCCGGCCCTCGTGCAGATCGAAGAGGCCAAGGCCGTGTGCCGTCGTTGCGACGTGGTTGACACGTGCCTGCGCTGGGCCATGGAGACGAACCAGGACTCCGGTGTCTGGGGCGGTCTCACCGAGGACGAGCGTCGCGCTCTCAAGCGCCGCACGGCCCGCCAGCGCCGCGCCGGCTGAGCCAGCGCACAGCACCAGCTCCACAGCCTTCACCGGAGCCCCGTCGGCCTCTGGCCGGCGGGGCTTCGTGCTGCCCGCCGCGTGCCTCCGGCCCCAGAGGAGTACCTCCGTCCGGGAGGGCTAGCCCGCCACCCGCGGGTTGCGCAGCGTCGCCTCGATCCGCACCTGCGTGCCCCCGCCCTCGCGCGCGGACCACGTGATCTCCCCACGCAGCTCGTTGACCACGAGCGCCTGCACGATCTGCGTGCCCAGACCGGTCCCCGGGCCAGCGCCGTCGGGCAAGCCTGCGCCGTCGTCGGACACCGTCGCGACCAAGGCGTCCCCGTCCCGCTCGGCCTGCACCTCGACCTTCCCCCCGGACCCGTCGGCAAAGCCGTGCTCGACGGCGTTCGTGACGAGCTCGGTGAGCACGAGGGCGAGGGCCGTCGCGTCCTCGGCCGGGACCTGCCCGAACTCGCCGCTCATGACGGTGCGCACCTGCCCCGAGGCGGCGGCGACGTCGGCCGCGAGGCGCAGGTTGCGGCGGATGAACTCGTCGAAGTCGACGGTCTCGTCGAGGGTCTGGGAGAGCGTCTCGTGCACCATCGCGATCGTGGAGACGCGGCGCATCGCCTCGTCGAGGGCCGCGCGGGCCTCGGGGCTCGTCATACGCCGGGACTGCAGGCGCAGGAGCGCCGCGACGGTCTGCAGGTTGTTCTTGACGCGGTGGTGGATCTCGCGGATCGTCGCGTCCTTCGTGATGAGCTCGCGCTCGCGGCGGCGCAGCTCGGAGACGTCGCGGATGAGCAGCACGGCGCCGTGACGCACCCCGTCCTCGAGGAGCGGGACGGCGCGCAGGGACAGGGCCACGCCGCGCGTCTCGAGGTCGGTGCGCCACGGGGCGCGACCGGTGACGACCAGCGGGAGGGACTCGTCGACGGGGATGCCCGTCTCCTCGATGAACTCGGTGGTCACCTCGGCGAGGGACCGCCCCACGAGCGTGCCGATCACGCCGAGCCGGTGGAAGCACGACAACGCGTTGGGCGAGGCGTACAGCACCTCCCCCTCGGAGTTGAGGCGGATGAGCCCGTCCCCCACGCGCGGAGCACCGCGACGGGGCCCGGTGGGGACGTCCGTGTAGGGGAACTCGCCGCGCGAGACCATGCCGAGCAGGTCGTCGGCCGCCTCGACGTAGTTGAGCTCGAGACGGCTCGGGGTACGCGCGCCACCCAGGTTGGTCTGGCGGGCGATGACGGCGAGCGCCTTGCCCGCCCGCACCACGGGCACGGCCTCCTCGCGCACGGCGACCGAGCCGAACCAGCTGGGCTCGCGCGAGCGCTGCGCGGCGAGGTCCTCGAGGGCCTGCCTCAGCTGGGGGCGCTGACCTGCGGGAGCGTGCGTGCCCACGATGTCGTCGTGGTGCACCGTGGCGCCCGTCGAGGGGCGGCACTGCGCGATCGCCACGAAGCTGCCGTCCGCCGTGGGCAACCACAGCACGAGGTCAGCGAACGCGAGGTCGGAGATGAACTGCCAGTCGCCGACGAGCAGGTGGAGCCACTCGACGTCCGCGGCATCGAGGTCAGCATGGCGCTCGACGAGCTCGCTCAGGGTAGACACCGGGCCAGCCTAGGGAATGGGAGCGCCGTCCGGCGTCCGGATAGGTAGGCTCAGGGTGCCGGAGCGGGCGAGCGCACAAGGGGAGCGCGCGCCGTCCCGGCCAGAAGGAGGTTCTGGTGCGACTGCAGGCCGTGCTGCGTTACCCCGCCGAGCCCGCGCGCGTCGTCGCGATGCTCGCGGACCCCGAGTACTCCCGTCGTGTGATCGTCGCGACCCAGGGCACTCCCGAGGCGGTTGACGTCACGGGTGACACCACGGGCGCGGGCGCGTTCACCGTGACGACCCGCCGCTCGGTGCCCACCGACCAGATCCCCGCTCAGATGCGTTCCTTCGTGGGCGCGAGCCTCGACGTGCGTCAGGCGATCGCGTGGGGCGCGGAGGAGGACGGCATCCGGCGCGGCTCGGTGGCCCTCGAGATCGCGGGCACCCCCGTGCGCGTCACCGGAACCTCGCACCTCGTGGCCTCGCCCGACGGCGCCACGGTGCTCGAGTACGACACCCAGGTGCGCGCCCAGGTTCCGCTCTTCGCCACCGCGATCGAGGAAGCGGCCGCCGGTGCGGTGCGCCACGCCCTCACCGCGGAGGAGCAGGTCGGGCTCGAGTGGCTCGCCGAGCACGGGGACGCCTGACACCCTGCCTCACACGCCGTGCGAGAGCGCTCACTCCCGGTGCTACCGCGCGGTAGGCTGCGTGGCAACGCTCCCAACGCGGGGGGCACGCCAGTCTCGGGAGAGTAACGAGCATGCCGGTCGACGACGCCACCACTGCGCCGCGCGCTGAGCTGCGCGACGCCGCCCCGACGCTCGAGGAGGTCGCCGCCCTCGCGGGCGTGAGCCGCTCGACCGCGTCGCGCGCGCTCAACGGCGGCAAGCGCGTCTCCCCCACGGCCCAGGCTTCCGTCGACGCCGCGATCGCCCAGCTCAACTACACGCCCAACCGCGCCGCGCGCTCCCTCGTGACGCGCCGCACCGACTCGATCGCCCTCGTGATCCCCGAGCCGGACGAGCGCGTCCTCACGGACCCGTTCTTCTCCGGCACCCTCAACGGGCTCAGCTCGGCGCTCGCGGGCTCGGACCTCCAGCTGGTGCTCATCATCTCGAGGCCCGGCGACTCGGAGCGCACCGAGCGCTACCTGCGCAACGGGCACGTGGACGGCGCCGTGGTGGTCTCCCACCACAAGTCCGACCGCCTCGACACGCTGCTCGCGGACTCGCGCATGCCCTCGGTGTTCGTGGGCCGCCCCCTCAACGAGGTGGGCCGCCTGCACTACATCGACGTGGACAACTACGGCGGCGGGCGTCTCGCGGCCGAGCACCTCGTGGCGACCGGGCGCAAGCGCATCGGCATGGTCGCCGGTCCGCAGGACATGGCCGCCGGGCGGGACCGCCTGCGGGGCTGGGTCGACGTGCTCGAGGCGAACGGCCTCCCCACGGACCTCATGGTCACGAGCGACTTCACGGCGGACGCCGCCGCGGACGCGATGACGGAGCTGCTCGACAAGCACCCGGACATCGACGCCGTGCTCGCCGCCTCGGACCTCATCGCGGTGGGCGGGATCAACGTGCTCCACGAGCGCAGTCGCTCCATCCCGGACGAGATCGCCATCATCGGTTTCGACAACCTCGGCGTGAGCACCTCCCCCGCGCTCACCACGATCACCAACCCCGTGGTCGCGATGTCGCGCGCCGCCGGGCACATGCTCCTCGACCTGCTCGAGAACGGTGAGCGGGACGCCCAGCACACGCAGTTCAGCCCCGAGCTCGTGGTGCGCGCCTCGACCGCGCCCAGTGACGACTGAGCCCACCACGCCCTCCCCCACCGCACCGGGGGAAAGTGGAACGCCCGGAGCTCCGGGAGCCCTGACGCTCTTCGCCCTCGTCGCGCTCGGCGGCATGCTCGGTGGCCTCGCGCGCACGGGCGCTCTCGAGCTCGCCGGACCCGACCTCGGCGCATCCGCGCTCGCGGCGGTGAACGTGCTGGGCTCCGGGCTGCTCGGCCTGCTCGTCGGAACCGCGACACCGCGGGTGGCCACGTGGCTGCGCCCGTTCGCGGGCACGGGGATCCTCGGCGGCTTCACCACGTACTCCGCGGCCATGGCGACGCTCGCGCAGCTCGAGGCGGACAACGGATGGGCGAGCGCCGCGGGCTACCTCGCGCTGAGCCTCGCGGGCTGCGTGCTCGCGGCGGCGGCGGGACTCGCCCTCGGCCTGCGCGTCGCCCGTGGCGGGGGCAGCGCGGCAGACGCCGCGGTCGTGGCCGACGGCGAGCAGCCGGGGACTCACTCATGACATGGGCCCTCGCGATCGCCGTCGGCGTCGGTGCCGGTCTCGGCTCGGCGGCGCGCTTCGCCGTCGAGCGTGCCCTCGCGGCGGCGCGGCGGCGGCGCGGCGTGCTCGCGGCGACGTTCCCGTGGGCCACCCTCGTGGTGAACGCGGCGGGCTCCGCGGCGCTCGGCGCGCTCACGGGCGCGTTCGACGCGGGGGCGGTCGACGCGACGTGGCTCGCGATCGGTGGCGCGGGCGTGTGCGGCGGGCTCACGACGTTCTCGACGCTCGCGCTCGACGTGGTGCTGCTGGTCCGCGAGCGTGCGTTCGCCCGTGCCGCGGGCTACGTCGGAGCGCAGGTCGCGGCGGGCGTCGTGCTGTTCGCGCTCGGGTTCGCCCTCGCATCAGCACTCGCCTGAACACTCCCTGGACGCCCCCTGGACAGCCGATCTCGCATCGATTCGATCACGATCGCCGCGGATCTGGACACCCTGTGCGGGAGCGCGTCCACACCTGGTTATCCTTGCCGGTGCACCTCCCCCCGGGGTGCCCGAGACACAGCGAGGTGTATCGCAGGATGAAGGGCCCCCGATGAGCGGTCGAGCTGCGTCCCGGGGCACCCTCGCACCGTGGCGCGCGCGCGTCGCGACGCGCCGCGGGCTGACCCAGTGGCCCATCCTCCTCGTCGCGCTCACGGTCGCCCTCGTCACGGGATCGCTGCTCGCGGGCATGTCGATCCTGGTCAACGCGACCGAGCAGTTCGCGCTGTCCACGGTGCTCGGAGAGATCGAGCCTGACCGCACCCGCGTGGACGTGCGCGTCACGATGGACGACCTCACGGGGGACGTCGAGGGCGCACTCGCCCGGACGGACTCGGCGGCCGGCGAGCTCTTCGAGCCCGCCCCCCACACCTCGTCGAGCCACGTGGTCTCGACCCTGTACTCGGTGATCCGCGAGACGGCGCCCCCGGCCATGTCCTACGTGGCCGCGCTCGACGGCGTCCAGGACCAGGTCGAGCTCACCGCGGGCTCGCTCCCCGGCGCACCTTTCGAGGCGGAGGTGACGGGGGCCGACGGCGAGCAGACCACGGCCCGCATCATCCCGGTGCTCGCCCCCGAGCCGATCCTCGACGTGTTCGGCATCGAGCTGGGCGACCGCCTCGAGCTGCGGGGCTCCTTCGCCCTCGGTGACCGCGTCCACGTCCAGGTCACGGGCGTGTTCGCGGCCCTCGAGCCCGGCGGGGACTACTGGCGCTCGGACCGCAACGCGGGCACCGGCTGGCGCCCCGACGCCGTGGTCCCCCAGAGCGGCGGCCTCATCACCACGGACCTCGTGGGCCCCCTCGTGATGGACCGTGCGGTCCTCACGACCGGCGGCGCCGCGACCGAGCAGCTCCTCGCGACCTATGTCCCGAGCCTCGGTTCCCTCACGCCGAGCGAGCTCACGGAGCTCCAGGTGCGCGCGAACCGTGTGGAGGACGAGTTTCCCCGCATCGTGGCCGACCCGTCCGTCGACACGGTCCAGGTCACCACGACCCTCCCGGACCCGCTGCGCTCCTCCGCGACCGCCCTGACGATCACGCGCGCCTCGGTGCTCGTCGTCGGCCTCCTGCTGCTCGTGCTCGCCGTCGCCGCCCTCCTCCAGGCAGCCCGCCTCGTCGCGGAGGGTCGCACCGCGGAGCGCTCCCTCATGCGCGCTCGCGGCGCCGCGGGCAACCAGGTGCTCGCCCTCGGGGCCGTCGAGGCGATCGGCCTGGCCGTCGTGACGGCCGTGGCGAGCCCATTCCTCGCACGCGCCCTCTACCTCGCGCTCGCCGGGACCCCCGCGATGCGGGACGCGGGGATGGACCGCGACCCGGGACTCAGCACGCAGACGTGGGTCGTGGCCGCGCTCGCCGCCGCGGTGTTCGCCGTCGTCCTCGTCTCTCCTCTGCTGCGACGCCAGGGCACGTTCATCGACGCGGAGGCCGAGCGGACGCGCCCCGACCGCAAGGGCTTCCTGCAGCGCTCCGGCCTCGACCTCGCCGTCGTCGCGCTCGCCGCGCTCGCCTACTGGCAGCTGCGCCAGTACGCGTCCCCACTCGTGCGTACGGGGCTCGGGCTCGCGATCGACCCGCTGCTCGTCGTCGGCCCCGCCCTCGCCCTCCTCGCAGGCGCGCTGCTGTGCGTGCGCATCCTGCCGCCCGTCTCGCGCCTCGCGGAGCGGCTCGCCGCCCGCGGTCGCGGCGCAGTGACGCCCCTCGCGGCGTGGGAGATCGGGCGCCGCCCCGCACGCGCGACGTCCGCCGTGCTGCTGCTCACCCTCGCGCTCGCCGTCGGTACGTTCTCCCTGACGTTCCTCTCCACGTGGCGCGCGTCGCAAGGCGACCAGGCCGCGTTCGCGACGGGCGCCGACGCCCGGATCATCCGGCTCCCGGGCGGCACCTTCGCGCAAGCGGACCTCGTCGCCGACGCCGCGGGCACGGACACCGGGCACGTCGCGACCGCCGCCCGCCGCGAGGGCCAGATCGGCACGCTCGGCTCGCGCGGTGCGATCCACAGCCCCTCGGGCACGAGCATCCTCGGCCTCGACGCCGCCGCGCGCGAACAGCTCCGCGAGGACTTCGGGCACGACGCCGGGGTGCGGGCCGCCCTCGACACGCTCGACGAGTCCGCGCCGGGGCTGCTGCCCGGCATCGAGCTACCCGAAGGCACCGACGCCGTCGAGCTCGACGTGCGCTTCGGTAAGTCCCACGAACCCATGCCGGGTCTCGCCACGACGCTGCGCCTGGCCGTCCAGGACGCGACCGGACTCATCCAGACCATCGAGGCGGGGACCACGCTCGTCACGGGCGAGGACACGACGGTGCTTGTCGACCTCGCGGCCGGAACGGCGTCGGAGGTGGGCGCGGGCGACCCTTCCGCGGAGGCAGAGGCCGAGGCGGACGGCGAGACGTCCGACGGCGAATCAGCACCCGCGACGCCCGCGTCCCTCCAGGGCCCCTTGCGCATCGTCGCGGCCCAGACCGCGTGGTTCACGACGCCGTCGGGTGAGCTCGACGGCTGGCTACCGTTCTTCGGGCAGGCGACCTTCCGTCTCACGTTCACGGTGGACGGCGTAGTCGCGATCGACAGCGATCCCGCAGACGGCGCAGACGGCGCAGAGCCCACGCGCACCGAGGTCTCCCCTCCGGGCGACCTCGACTGGTTCGCCAGGGTCCTCGACCTGCAGCCCACCACCGCCACGCCGGAGGCCGGTGAGTTCTTGCGCATCGAGGCGTTCACCTCGGGCAACCAGCTCGCCACCTTCCCCGGCTCGGTGTCCCAGATGACGTGGCCCGCGACGGTCGCCGTGCCGCTCGTGACCACGCCCGGCGTGGCGCGCCAGTTCGCGAGCGCGGGCGACGCGACGCTCGCCGTGCGCGTGGGTGAGGCCGTGATCCCGGCACGGATCGGGACCACCACTGACAACCTGCCGAGCGTCACGCCCGGCACGCGTGCGATCGCGGCGGACCTCACGGCCCTGTCCCAGGCGCTCATCGAGCAGGGTGCCCAGGTGAGCGGCGACCTCGAGTGGTGGCTCGCGCTGCCCGACGCATCCCCCGACGCCACCGAGGCTCTCACCGCCCGGGTCACGGAGCTGGGTGGGACGCTCACGAGCACGCAGGCCGAGACGGCCGAGCGCCGCGACTCCCCGCTGCGCGTGGGTGTCCAAGGCGTGCTGTGGCTCGTCGCGCTCGGCGCGAGCATCCTCGCCGCGATCGGCTACGCCGTGTACGCGACCGTCACGGTGCGCGACCGCCACCTCGAGTTCGCCCAGCTGCGCGCGATCGGCCTGCAGCGCCGCTCGCTGCTCGGGGTGATCTCACGCGAGTCGATGCTCATCACGGGCCTCGCCACCGTGTTCGGGCTGGGGCTCGGCGCGCTGCTGGGCTGGCTCGTGGCACCGCTCATCTCGCTCTCGCCGGACGGCTCCCGGCCCGTCCCGGAGGTCTCCGTGCTGGTGCCGTGGGGTCAGATCGCACTCCTCGTCGCCGAGGTGGTCGTGCTGCTCGTGGCCGTCGTCGTGGTCGTGTCACGGTCCTTGCGATCGGCCGACCCGGCCCAGGTGCTCCGGGCGGGGGACGAGCGATGAGCGAGATCGAGGTCACGATGGTGAGCTCGTCGCGAGACGGCGACTCCCCGAATGGCGCGGCCAAGAACGGTGCGCCCAAGAACGGTTCGGGCGGCCGCACGGACCCGGCGACCCGGTGGCGCTCCGCGACGGCGATGGGTGGTCTCGTGGTGCGCCGCCGGGCGTGGCGGGACCGCGGGCTGCTCCTCGTGACGCTCGTGCTCGTGACCGCCTCGACGCTGTTGTCCATCGTGGCGCCCCGGCTCGTGCTCGACGTCGTGGACCGCGGCGCCGCGGACGTCCTCGCCCGTGCGGACGACCGCGCCCAGCTCTTGCTGCGCGCCCAGGTGGGCAACTCGGCCTCCGCCACCGCGGGCCTGCGCGGCGAGCTCTTCGACCAGTTCCTTCGGGCTGCCGACGAGGTCACCGAGAACCTCCCGCCGGCCCTCGCGCGGGTGGCCGGCGAGGTGTCGAGCGTGGTCGTGAGCCCCGTGGTGAACGTCGACGCGATCGAGGTCCCGGTCGAGGGCGGCGAGACGGCCGACGACGGCGAGGCGCCGGTGCTCGAGCCCGTCACCTGGGAGGGCACGCGCGACCTGCAGGTCTTCTCCCTCGGCGTGGGCATCGCCGCGGAGGACCTCGTGCGCGTGGTGGACGGCACGTTGCCCGCCCGGCCCGGCCCCGCGGTGTCCGAACGCACCCCGCTCGAGATCGCCACGACGGCTCCCGTGGCCGAGGCGCTGGGCCTCGCGCTCGGCACCGAGGTCGAGGTGAGCACGCGCGGCGGCTTCGGCATCTGGCTGCGGCTCGTGGGCATCGTCGAGCCCGTCGACGCCGAGGACGCGGTGTGGACGATCTCCCCCGAGGTCCTCACCCCGCGCTCGGCCCCGGCGCGCGGCGTCAACCCCGCCTTCGCGCGTGGCACGGTCCTGGCCGACGCCGAGTCCGCGGCGGAGCTCGCCGCGATGCTCGACACGCCCGCGCGCGGCACCATCCGCGTGGCCGTGCAGCCCGACACGCTCGACGCCGCGTCGGCCGCCGCCGTGGTGGCCGAGCTCGCCGAGGTGCGCGCCCAGCCCACGGACCTCACGCCCGCGCTGCGCTTCGTGATCTTCACGGCCGAGTTCGACGAGCTGCTCAAGGCCTACCCCACGGCCGCCCGGGCCGCGCTCGCGCAGATGTCCGTGGTCGCGGCTGGCGTCGTAGGTGTCGCGGCCGTGGTGATCGGCCTGTTCGCGCGCCTGCTCGTGGTGCGCCGCAGCGGCCAGATCGCCCTCGAGCGCGCGCGAGGCTCGACGGTGGGCGGCGTCGTGGGTCGCCTCCTGGTCGAGTCGCTCGTGCTCACGGCGCTCGGCATCGGGGCCGGGATCGCGCTGTCCCAGCTGCTCGTCGAGGGCCTCGCGGGCACGGCGCTGCCGCTGACCGCCGTCGCGCTCGCGTCGATCGCGTCCGCCCCGATCCTCGGCGGGCTCGCCGCGCGCGGGGCGTGGACGGGCAAGCGCGAGCCTGCGAACCGCCAGGACCGCGCGAAGCTCGCCAAGCGCCGCAGGGTCAAGCGCCTCGTGGTCGAGCTCACGGTCCTCGCGCTCACGGCCGCGGGCGTGGTGACGCTGCGCGGTCGCGGGGTGCTGCAGACCCAGACGGACGGGATCGACCCGTTCCTCGCCGTCGTCCCCCTCTTGCTGTGCCTCACCGTGACGCTCGTCGTCGTGCGCCTCTTCCCCTACCCCGTGCGGGCCGCGGGGACGCTCACGCGCCGCTCGCGCGGGCCTCTCGGGCTGCTCTCGGCCGCGACCGCGAGCCGTTCCGTGGCGATCCTGCCGCTCCTCGCGCTCACCCTCGGGGTGGGCATCACCACGGCGGGCGGCCTCCAGGTCAGCACGGTCACGCAGGGCCAGGAGGTCGCCGCGTGGGAGCGGATCGGGGCAGACGCGCGGATCGACCACGCGCTCACCCCCGAGGAGCTCGAGACGCTGCGCCACGCCGACGGCGTCACGCACGTCGCGACGGGCATCGTGGCGCCGACGACGGTCGACCTGGGTGCCGTCTCCGACGAGTACACGATCGTCGCGGTCGAGCGCGAGATGCTCGAGCTGCTCGCCCAGGTCCCGGGCACCGACCCGTCCTCGCTCGAGCCCGCGTTCGTCGACGGCGGGCCGGGCTCGCCCGTCGCGATGGTGGTGGACCCGCGGTTCGCGGCCCGCCTCTCCCAGGACACCGTGTCGATGTACTTCGGTGCGGCTTTCCTCTCGGGTCAGGTCGTGGGGACCACCACGCTCTCGCTCGGCGGCTACGTGGACGGGCAGACCGTGTTCGTGGACCTCGCCCAGGTCGACGCGCGCATGAAGGAACCGCGCACCCGCACCACCGTGTGGGTCACGGGCCCGGGCGCGGACGCCGCCGTCGAGCTGCTCCCCGACGTCTCGGCGCTCACGCGCACGCAGTGGCTCGAGGCGAACCGCGGCTCGGCCCTCGTGGGCGGGGTGCAGACGATGCTCGTGTACGCCGTCGTCACCGTGGCCCTGCTCGTCGCGATGGCGCTCGTCGCGACCGTCCTCGCGGGTGCCCACGCGCGCGGCGTGGTGCTGTCGATGCTGCGCACCCTCGGGCTGCGCTCGGGCTACGGGTGGTGGCTCGCCGTGAGCGAGCTCGCCCCCGTGGTGCTCGCCGCGCTCGCCGGCGGTCTCGCCGCGGGCGTGGTCATCCTCATGCTGCTCGGGCCCACGCTCGGGCTCGCCGTCCTCACGGGCGGGGTCGCCGACCCGCCCCTCGTGGTCGACCCCGTGCTCGTGCTCGCGATCGTCGCCGTCGCGATCGTGCTGCTCGGGGTGGCCGTCCTCGCCGAGGTGCTCGCGCACCGACGCGACAAGCTCAGCGAAGTCCTCAGGGTAGGAGCCACGTCATGACCGATCCGACGACGACGACGGACCGCTCGCACCGCGAGTACGGTGCCGACGCCCTCATCATGTGCGACTCCCTGGTGCGCATCTACCAGGTGGACCAGATCGAGGTGCAGGCCCTCCAGGGCCTCGACCTGCTGGTCGAGGCGGGCGAGATGATCGCGATCGTGGGCGCGTCCGGCTCGGGCAAGTCCACGCTCCTCAACGTGCTCTCCGGGCTCGACGTGCCCACCGCGGGCCGCGCCCGGGTGGCTGGCTGGGACCTGCTGCGCATGTCGCACGCGGACCGGCTCGCCTACCGCCGCTCCGTGGTGGGGTTCATCTGGCAGCAGACGGCGCGCAACCTGCTCCCGTACCTGTCTGCTGCCGAGAACGTGGCGCTGCCCATGGCGTTCTCCGGGGTGCGGGCCTCGAAGCGCGCGGCGCGGACCACGGAGCTGCTCGAGGCCCTCGGCATGGGCGACAAGGCTGCGCGGCGCCCCGGGGAGCTCTCCGGCGGCGAGCAGCAGCGCGTCGCGATCGCCGTGGCGCTCGCCAACTCCCCCCAGGTGCTCTTCGCGGACGAGCCCACGGGTGAGCTCGACTCCGCGACGGGCGACGACGTGTTCGCGGCCCTGCGCTCGGCCAACACGGACCTCGGCGCCACGGTGGTGATCGTGACGCACGACGACGAGGTCTCCACCCAGGTGGGCCGCACCGTCGCGATCCGCGACGGGCGCACGAGCTCCGAGGTGGTGCGCCGCACCGAGATCGACGAGCAGGGCCAGCACCGCCTCATCGCCGAGGAGTACGCGATGCTCGACCGTGCCGGGCGCCTCCAGCTGCCCGCCGAGTACCGCTCGTCGCTCGGGCTGCGCGACCGCGTGCGCCTCGAGCTCGAGAACGACCACGTGGGCGTGTGGCCGGACGCCCCCCGGAGCACCCCCTCGCCCGCCGAGCAGGACGGAGACCAGCCGTGAGCGAACCCACCACGAGGCGCGCGCTTCGAGAAGCAGCCACCCCGAGGACGCCGTCGTCGGACAACTCCTCCCCCGACTCTCCGGCGATCGCCGTGCGCGGCGTGTCCCGCGTCTACCCCGGCCCCGGCGGGCGCGAGGTGCACGCCCTGACGGACGTGAGCTTCGACGTGCCGCGCGGCGAGCTCGTCGCGCTCGTGGGCCGCTCCGGCTCCGGCAAGACGACGCTCCTGAACTGCATCGGCGGGCTCGACAAGCCCACCGCCGGCACCGTCCACCTGGGCGGGCGCGAGGTCACGGCCATGGACGAGCGCGAGCGCACCGCGCTGCGCCGCGACGAGGTCGCGTTCGTGTTCCAGACCTTCGGCCTGGTGCCGATGCTCACGGCCGCCGAGAACGTCGGGCTGCCCATGCGGCTGCGCCACGTCAAGCCCGCCGAGCGCGAGGAGCGCGTCGCAGAGCTGCTCGACCTCGTGGGACTCACCAAGCACGGCCAGCAGCGACCCGGAGAGCTCTCGGGCGGGCAGCAGCAGCGTGTCGCGATCGCCCGCGCGCTCGCCAACTCCCCGCACGTGCTCATCGCGGACGAGCCCACCGGCCAGCTCGACGCCGAGACGGGGCGCACCATCATG